>DATKQS010000024.1 GCA_035532555.1 Thermoplasmata archaeon
TCTCGTGGGTACGGTTTGGGGCGGGGAAATCGGTCCGGGAATGGTGCACCCGTCTCACCAAGGAGCAGAAGGAACTCCTCGCCACCCTCGGAGCGAGCGAGTATCTACCTGCTACCTAAATCCGCGGGAAGGCAGGTCAGAGAGCGGAAGCTCGCGGACGCGAAGCATCGGGGAGGAGGATACTCCCTCCCCGGGATAGTACTATCGCTGGAGAGTCACCAAAGGTGAAACTCGGTTACCGGTTTCGGCACTAGGGCACCCTAGTTTGGTAGGCCCAGTGATCGACGCGAGTAGGCGCGGAATCGGGAGCAACGGAACATGGCGGCAATACGTATAGCCCACCCGCCGTCGACGGAGTGGGGGCAGGCGATGGTGAACCCAAAGACCGACTGTGAAGTGGAACCCACACTTCACGCCAGTGAACAGATGCGCGACCGGAAGCTCTCGACCGCCAGGCTGGAACGACTCGTCCGGGAGGGTCGCTGGGCCTCGGAGGGCGCGAACCCGTTCGTGGTGACCCACAAGAGGTGGATGGCAAAGGTCATGGTGGGGGTCTGCAATATCCGGGTGGTCACCGCGTGGCGACGGGGAGGACCATGAAGGGGAACGGGAAACGGTGCGCCGTATGCGGGGGAGCGCTGCGACGTGAAACCCGTCCTTACACGTCTCGAGGTGTCTCCTTCGGTAAGTTCGAGTTCGATGTCTGCTCCGAGTGCGGCGACACGCTGGTACCCAAGAGAACCTCGCTCGCCATCGAGAAGATAGCGAAGGAACGAGGCCTGTGGGGAGCGGGCCCGGGAACGGTCGAACCTCCCGTGCCGCAGCCCAGGGGCACGAGGGCCCACGCCTGACGGTCGTACCGAACCACTCGCTTTCCGCCCGCGCCTCCCTACAGTCGGACAGTGAAGGCTACGGGAAGCGAGCGAAGGAGTCCCTGCTCGAGGTCCGCCGGAGCCGGTTCGTTGCACCGGGCCTCGGGCCACAAGATTACGGGCGGGGACCGTATTAGCGCAACCGGTAGGCGGACGGCTTCGAGATCATCATGGAGGTGCGGGCGCTGCCCGCAGTGGAGCGCATCGCATCGCAGACGCACGCCGGCCCGACAGACCTTCCACTGGCAGACCCGACCGAGATAGTTCCCATCCGGATCCGCCAAGAAGACGTCCGCACCCTTCCCCAGAGACTGAGCGGCCCCCATCAGCCGTCTCGCGTGACACGCAAGAGGCGCGAGGTCAGCGATGGGTTCCACCGTTATCAGGAGGTCGATGTCCTTCGGGTCCTGCTTGGTCGTGGTCAGCGAACCGATCAAGGCGACTCGGGTGACTCCGTGGACCTGGGCGATGTCGGGTACGAAGGTTCGTGCGAGCCGGATGAGTGCCAGCCGTCTTCCGCTCCCTTCCTCGGACCGCATCGTCGGCCTTACGGTTCCGTACCGCATCCTCGGCAGGACGAGGATGGCACGCCACATGAAGCCGCGGGCTCGGTCGGCGAGTTCACGAGGCACCCTCGTCTCTGGGCGCGCTCCTCGCAGTCCCCACTCGATCGCGCGCGCTCCACATCAAGATCGCAGTCGCGGAGGACGGGAGAGTCTCCTCGCGACTGGCTAGGCCGCTGGGGGTTCTCGCCGCGAGTCACCCCTAAGGGTGCCCGTGATCCTGGGGGGGAGTCAAGCCGGCTGCGCCGGGCGCGTCGTCTTCGTCCTCGGAGGCGATGGGTTGATCCGAAGGCCACCCGGCCGACGCGCTGTCCAAGGATAAGGGGGAAGCGATCTCGCGTCGGAGGCGCCGGGACCGCAGCTCGCGAAGCAGTACAAGGGCAACTATCGCGGCGGCGATTCCGGCGGCCAGCAGAACGAAGCCCGGGTTCGAGAACGCGGCGATTAGCGCACTTTCCATCGACGATTGGTAGATGCCGAAGAGGTCGGACCCCGGGGTCAGGAGCATCCGGTCCAATACCCCCAAGACAATCGTGAACACACCCATGCCGAGGAACAGACCACCCGCGATGAGCTTCGAGGAGTGGATCTCGGTCTCGTGACCGAGGAGGCGCAGCCGAACCAGTCTGCCTCGAAGGAACCTCGGTGTCGGTACGGCCCGCCGATCCCAGGCGAGAGCCACTACGAGCAGCGGAAAGACCATCCCGATTACGTACGCGAGGCCGACGACGAGAGCCGACAGCATCGTTCCGGAGAGCACCGTAAGCACCAAGACGCCCACGAGCACCGGGGCGCAACAGGAACTCGCCACCCCCCCAAAGACACCGAGAGCGTAGACGGAAGGAAGGTCGCTTCTCTTGAGATCCACACCGCGGTGCATGGGCGGGAGAAGGGCAACCCCCCACAGCGTGAGGAGTCCCAAGACAACCATGAAGAAACCTCCGATAACGAAGAGCAACGGGTGGTTCACCGTGATGAACGTCGTTAGGAGCGAGACACCCATCGCGATCGGGAGGAGCACCGTCGCTATCCCGGCGCCGAAGACGGCGGTCATCCCCAGGCGACCGGACATCGTGTCGAACGACTTGGCCATGTAGGACGGGAGGAGGACGGTAAAGCAGCATGGCATGGCGAGCGCCACTATCCCGGCGATGAAGGCGACGACAATCGTGGCGAGGAATAGCGCCGCCGACATCAGAGGTTCACGGGAACCGACGCACCCAGCGCTCGGCGCAGATCTTCCTCGCGAATCTTCCCCTTACCCAGAAGCCGGCCATCGCCGATAACGCCCGGAGGGAAGAGAATGGAGTGCTCCTCGGCAAGCCTCACTCCCTCTTCCGAATCGAACCGCACCTCTCGCACCGAGAGGTCGGGTACAACTTGAGCGATTTCACCCAGGATCCGCTTGACCCGGACACACGGATTGCAGCCTTCCTGGGTGATCAGGACTACTTGCGTAGGGCCATCCCCTCAGCCGCTCAGGGCGTTCTGGACCGCTTGAAGGATCTGGGAATCCGGGACCGACATGTCGGTCGGTCCAAAGTCGGCCCGCCAGACCACAACGCCCGTTTCGTTCACGAGAAGGAACGTGTGCCCCGGCGCTGCTCCGGGCATCATGCTGACCGCAGCCCCGGTCGTGTCGTAGGCGTTTGAGACGGCGAGGGTTGGGTCGGCGAGTACAATGGTGTGACTGACCCCGCTCTGCTGGGACCAGGTGGACATGTCGGAGAGAGAATCGCCCGTGATCTGAACAACCACGACGTGGAACTGCTGGAACGCGCCGGCATCTCCGTCCAGCGAGATCATCTGCTGCAGGCAGGGCGAACAGCCCAACCCCTCATTGAAGAAGAGCAAAACGTTATATTGCCCCCACTCGGCGGACAGCGTGAACGTCCCTCCACCGTTCGCAATGGCCAGACTGAAGTCGGGAGCATCGCGGCCCACCCACCCGGTCGGCTTTGCGCCAAGGTTGGGTCCGTACTGAACGACGTACACGACAACGAGAGCGAAGGCCACCAGGATCGTTACGAGGACGACTATCTGCCGCGACCCCGGAGCGCGATGCCGCCGCTCGTCCACCGGCGGGAGCTGCTTCGGCTTTCGATCAATCTTGGCTTGACGCCGGTAGTAGAGGGCTCTCAACGCTCCGGCAGGGTCTGCGTCCCCCGGGGCGTGGAATCCTACTTTCCGGTCGCGGGCCACCTTGTCCCAGGTTGCCCCCCGGGCATGAAGCTTCTCGACTCGTTGCCAGTCCGTCATGTAAGTGCGCTCGGATAGGACCCGTTCAAGCTTGTAGTGCTCTCGCGACCCTTCTCGCTTTCTTGTCCGTCATCTTGTTGAAATGAGGCGTGGAGCGATGCGCGTGCTTGTCCGACAAAGGCGTGTGGTTGAGCCCACCGATGTACGGCACAAGTCGATGCTAGAGAGAGCATCTGTGCCCGCAGTTCTGCTCTGGCATTCGCCGACCTCGAGCTACCATCGAGTGTGTAGTACCGTTCGGATATAAGCCGTTGGTCAATCTCATTCGACGGGCGGCCTTTATAATGTGGTTTGTCACATTACCCCATTAGAGGCCTTCATGCAGAGCCACGCCCCATCTTCGGTTGCGCCGAGCGACAAACGCCGGTGGCTGCTTCCCCTGGTAGCGATAATCCTCGTCGCCGTTGTCTTCGTCGTAGTAACTGCGGCATGGGCTGCGTCGGCTAACACCAGCGGCTATGGCTGGATGATGGGTGGGGACGGCGGCTGGGGTTGGATGTGGGTAGTGGGCGCGTTGATGATGGCGATACCCCTGATTCTCCTCGTCTTGCTGATCGCCTTACTCCTCCGGCCCTCCTCCTCGCAACCTCAGGTCGTCTTGATGGCCTCCCCTCCCGATTCCCTTTCCGAGGTCCGGATGCGCTACGCCCGCGGGGAAATCACGTCGGAACAGTACCGTCAGGTTCTCAACGACCTGCAAGCGATTCACTGAAACCCGCTTTCATCCAGAGCGTACGGAGGTAAATGCATTCGATGGCGGTTGTATCAGCTTCCCACGAACGACTGGACTCGTGGATCTACCGTAATCGAGAGCGCCTCAAGACAGGGATGCGTGTCCTATTTGGCGCCGTCTGGGGGATTGACGGCGTCCTGAAGTTCGGGAGTGGGGTACCCGATTCGTTCTCCTCGATGGTTCAATCCGCGGGCAACGGCCAGCCCGCGTGGTTACAGGGTTGGTTCTCCTTCTGGGCCGGTCAGGCGGCGCAGAACCCGACGTTCTGGGTCTACCTCACTGGGGTGTTAGAGATCGCCTTGGCTGCCGCGCTTCTCCTCGGATTCGCTCGCAAGGTCGCCTACGGAGGCGGCATACTCCTGAGCCTGTTCATCTGGGCGGTCCCTGAAGGATTCGGTGGCCCCTACGGTCCCAGTTCCACCGACATCGGGACGGGAATCGTCTACGCCTTCGTGTTCCTCCTCCTCATGATCGTCAACGCGACGTATGGCCCGTCCCGATACTCCCTGGACCGGCTGCTCGAGCGCCGATGGCCGGGTTGGAGCCGGATTGCCGAGATCCGGGGGCCGTGGGTCCGGGACGCTCCTCCTCGGTCGGGAAGCTGAACACCGGCCTTGGCGACCGACCCCGTCTGCGGTATGTTTGTCGATGAGAGGTCGGCCACCCTCAAGCTCGTCCGTGACAACCGCACCTACTCCTTCTGCTCGAACCGGTGCTTTCAGGAGTTCGCTCAGCCGGAACGTGAGATGGCCCGTCTTCGGACCAAACTCGCTGTCGGTTGGCCAGCCTCAATCGTCATCGTTTTCCTGACTTATGGGCAGCCCTTCCCCACCTGGCCATGGGTAGCGCTCCTCCTCGCGAGCATCGTACAGTTCTACCCCGGCTGGCAGTTCTACGTCGGCACCCGGGACGCGATCCGGGGCCGCAATTGGAACATGGACACTCTGATCGCCGTCGGAACGACTGCCGCGTTTGCGTATAGCGTCGCGGCTCTAGTCCTGCCGGCCCGTCTCCCCGCGGCGTACTATTTCGACGCGTCGGCGATCATCATAACCCTGATCCTCACCGGCAACTACCTCGAGCACCTTACGCGCGAACGCGCCCGGGGCGCGCTCCGGCGGCTGAATGAGCTTCTCCCGACCACTGCGCTCCTTCTTCGAAGCGGGAAGGAGTTCGAGGTGCCCGTCTCGGAGGTCAAGGTGGGCGACCGATTCCGAGTGCGACCTGGCGCCCGATTTCCAACGGATGGTTCGGTGCTCGAGGGGCGTTCCTCGGTCAATGAGGCGGTGTTGACCGGCGAGAGCATGCCGGTAGAGAAGAGCACCGGAACCGGGGTCATCGCAGGTTCGGTCAACGGTGAGGGGCTTCTAACGGTGCAAGCCACCAAAGTGGGTGAGGACACTGCGCTTGCCCAGATCGGCCGGCTTATGACCGAAGCGGAGACCAGTCGGGTTCCGCTCCAGCAACAGGCCGACCGGATCGCCACAGTGTTCGTCCCCCTCGTCCTCCTCCTCGCGATCGGCGCCTCCCTGGCCTGGGCGCTGCTCGGTGTGGGATTCACGGTCGCCCTCCTCGTCTTCGTCTCGGTCGTGATTATCGCATGCCCGTGCGCTTTCGGAATCGCGACCCCCGCTGCGATTGTCGCGGGCACAGCGCGAGCGGCAGAGGAAGGCATCCTGTTCAAGGGACGGGACTCCCTCGAACAGGCGAGTCGGGTGGACGTTGTACTCACCGATAAGACGGGTACGTTGACCCGGGGCGAGCCGATCCTAACCGACACAATCACTACGCCCGGGACTACCGAGCAGGAGCTTCTCTCGTTGGCGGCTGCACTCGAGTCCGGCTCGGAACACCCTCTCGCAAGAGCGGTCGTCCGGGCTGCCGAGGCACGTGATCTCCAGCTCCCTGCGGCGGACGCAATCCGGGCTGACCCCGGTAGGGGGATACGTGGGCGGGTCGCCGGAGCTGAGGTGGCGGTTCTGAACGAACGTGCGGCCCTCGAGGATGGGGCGAGGCTCAACGAGCTCCAAACGGCGATCGACCGGCTGACCTCCGAGGGTAGGGGATGGTCGGTGGTCCTCCGAGACTCGACACCAATCGGCCTGCTCGGATTCTTCGACGAAGTGGCGCCCGGGGTCCACGAGGCAATCCAGACGCTTGCGGCGGACGGCATCTCGGTCGTGATGGTCACGGGGGACCACCCATCGGCGGCTCAGACGGTAGCGCTAGAGGCCGGAATCGCCGAGGTCCACGCGTCGATGACTCCGGGAGCAAAGCTCGCCCTCATCCGTGAACTCCGAAAGGCCGGTCGAAAGGTCGCGTACGTTGGCGACGGGATCAACGACGCCCCCGCTCTCGCAGAAGCCGACCTCGGTATCGCGATCGGGTCGGGAACGGACGTCGCCCGCGAGGCCGGAGGGGTGATCCTGATACGGTCCGACTTTCGAGGAGTGGCGCTGGCCCTCCGCATCGGTCGTCGAACGGTTCGGAAGGTCCGAGGGAACCTGACCTGGGCGATCGGATACAACGCGGCTCTACTTCCGCTCGCTATGGGAGCGCTGGTGCCGGTCTTGGGCCTGGGGGTCTTCCAAACACTCCCCATCGCCGCGGCCATCGCGATGGCTCTTTCCTCGACGACGGTCGTGCTCAACTCTCTGTCGCTCCGGAAGGTTAGACTCGATACCCCCGCGGGGCGTGCGGTACGGCCCCTCAGTATCAATGGATCTGTCCCGACCTGATGACGAACAGGATCGACCTCGTCGGGAAAGCTCAGCGAGGTGGGTCAAACTCCGTTAGGGTCTGCTGTGGCGAGTCTTCCGGCGAGGTGTGGACCTCCGGCCCATCACCCTCCGGTAGTGGCGGGCAGCTCGAACCCGGTTCCCACACCCCGTCGGGGAGCACCAGATTTGCTGGCGAGTCCGGGCTAGGATGAAATGGTTGCATCCGGGGCCCCGGCACGCCCTCAACGTCGCCCGCCCGGGGCTTGTCAAAAGGTCAGTCACCGATTGGGCCACAGCCCCGGCGATCCCGTCAGCTGCGGACCTCCTCGTACTCCTCTCCATGACCATCCATCGCCCCCGGTGCCACATTAGATCGTTCCGCCCTGTGGCTCGTTGCCGAGTCGAGTTCACTCGGGCAAGCGAAGATGCGGGCGGCGAGGTGCGGCCAACGCAGGCACCAAGCAACACCCGGATGTCTGCCCGGAACTGACGCAAGGACCCGATATCCTTACGTCCGGCTTTACTGATCGACAGGTTCGGCCGCGCCTGTATCCATCGATTGAACTCTTCGATTGACGAGAGGGCGTCTGCGACGCGACAACTTGGACAGGCGACCGAGTTGGCGAAGTCCACAGCCAGGAGTCCTGCTCCTGTGCGCTCCCGAGGGCCTTGATGCACGTGCCCGTGGGCCATCGAACGCCTACGAGGGTCGGAACGATATTAGCTGAACCTGAGGGGGGAAACGGACGGGGTTGTGTGACTCTTCGGGGCTTTTCCACGCACGGACTGAGAAGCAAGGGAGCCAGAAGCCCCGACAACGTTACAGCCCCAACGGACGGAGGTGGCTAAGTACTCTAATGGATAATCATCGTCGGCGACGTTAGCATGACGAAAGTGAAGGACCCGGTCTGTGGAATGTCGATTGAGAGCGCCAAGGCAGCCGCCCAAGGGTCGTACGGGGGAAAGGTCGTTTATTTCTGCTCGGACAGTTGCCGACAGACCTACGAGACAGCACACAAGCCCGGCTGAGACCGGCGCGCGCTCCCCACATTAAGCCCGCGGTCGCGTGAGACACGACCGTCCCCTCGCTCCGCTCGGCGGGCATAATGCGGCCCCGGCCTCGGTCCTCGCTCGCACCGCTCGACGCGAGCCCTGCGCGCTCGCTTCGCGTCGATGACCGCGTGAAACGCCGTCGAGGCCGCGGAACCCGCAAGCCCATTATCACGACCTGCCCTGGTCAGGGCGGGCGATCGCTATGCGGATCCTTCGGGACCTCGATCTCCAAGAGCTGGTGGACCTCCCCAAGGTGGTCGAGCGCATGGAGGCGGGGTACCGAGCCGACGCCCGGGGAGATGTCGTGCCGTTCCCCCGGAGCCGCTTCGAGGCCCGCGGGGTGTTTCTGGCGTGGCAGGGAGCCGCGATTCCTTCCGAAGACCTGCTGGGTTACCGCTCCTACGCCTACAACGCCGAGGGATACGACCGAGGAGAACAGGTGGTGGCGCTCTATGGGTACTCGAGCATGGACGTTCGGGCCGTCTTCGTCGGCCGTCTCGTCGGGAATCTCCGTACCGGGGCGGCCTTGGCCGCAGCTCTCCACCTCGCGGAGCCGGGCGTGCAAGAGGTCGGGTTCATCGGAACCGGTGACCAGGCCCGGAACGCCCTCGCCTGCATCGCCTCCACGTTGCGACCGAGCCGTGTGGTCGCGTGGAGCCCGACCTTGGCTCGACGAGAGGAGTTCCGCGCGTGGGCGGACCGTGTCCTTGGTCTTCGGGTCGAGCTTGGCCAGGACGCGGCCGAGGTGGTCCGGAGCGTGCCGGCGATCGTCCTCGTGACCTCGGCTGAGAACACGGTCGTCACGTCGGAGATGATCGCCCAGCCGAAGCTGCTCCTGAGCATCAGTGCCTATCGACGTCCCGAGATCGACGTTCGGCTCTTGGACTCGGCCACCCGCATCTGGACCGACAGCGTCGCGCAGGCGAGCGGTCCGGGATGTCTGTTCGAGCCGGACGCGCGACGCGCCAAGCTCCGTCCGCTCGGTGAAGGAATAGCCGACGGGTCGACCCGCGACCAAACGTCCACCCGGATCATCATCAATACGGGTGCCGCGTGGGAGGAATTGATGCTGGCGGAGATGATGTACGAACTCGCGGAGTCCCGGGACCTGGGCGTCTCGGTCGCGATGCCGAAAGAGCGGCCGGGAGCGGCGGTCTTCTAACGTGGTCGCTTCGACGATTGAGATTCTCCAAACCTCGAGGAAGGAACGATGGTCCTCGGACCGACGCCAACGCCTCCGAGACCGACGCCGCGAACCCCTTCGCCAAACTCTGCCGTGCGTCCTCGCAAGCCGCTCCCGTCCCACGCTACGCCAGCGTGCCCCGCTGGCAGGCCCGCCGGCGCGCCCGGGACGGGTCGCGGACGCGGGGGGGGTTCGAGTCGCGCGTGGTGTTTGAGGACGCGGGGGATGAGGAGGCGGGTGAGGCGTCAGCGTGTTGGGGTCAGAGCATACCCACGAGAGGTCTACGCGAAGTCCTAGCTCTGACCATTCCGCCGAGCGGCGAGAGTCGTAACGGACCATCCAATGTAACGTACGTTACACTTATGTGCGTTCATTCCCTGGGACATTGGGAGAAACCATGAAGTTCGTCACGCGAGAGAAAGCCAAGGTCGACCGTATCGCCTGCCCCTGGGTCATCAGCCGGTTCGTGGACAACAAGGCCGAGTTCTTGTTCGTCCCAAAGGAGAAAGTATTCGAGGTAGCCAAGGAGGAGGGGGCGGTCCCGTTCGATGCACCGGGAGCGGAACTCCACCACTACGAGGAGAGTGGGCAGGAACGGGTCAGCTTCGATGCCGTCATTCGAAAGTACAAGCTCACGGACCCGGCCCTGCTGGATCTAGCAGAGATTGTTCGAGGGGCCGACGCGTCGCTCGCGAACCCGCGGCCGGAGTCTGCGGGACTCGAGGCGATGGCGCTCGGGTTCCGCCAGATTGCGAAGGATGATCACGACAACCTGCGGCTCCAGTTACCGGCATACGATGCGCTCTACGCTTACTGCGAGTGGAGGATCCGCGAGAAAGGGAAGCTCGAACACTCCGTCGCATGAGTTGGAAGGGGATCCAAAGGATGACCGGCTTACCTCGAACGTAACCCGAAGATGCGGTGGGCTACCGAACGGAGGCCGCACGTTGATCGGTGCGCGTCGGCGTGGTTCATTCGCCGGTTCGTGGATCCGAAGGCGAGCTTCCTGTTCGTGGGCCCGCAGGAGGTGGCTCCCCGCGGGGCGACGCCCTTCGACCTCCCATCGGCCGAGCTGGGCCACCGTGGCGGGAGAGTCACTTTCGACGCGCTGTTGGTCAAGTGCCCGGCCAAGTACCCCCGGAAGGACCGGGCTCTGGCCCGCATGGCTGAGCTCGTTCGCGATATTGACCTCGCTGCCTTTCGGCTTCCGGAGTCACGTGGGCTTGAGATCATCCTTTACGGTCTCCTCCTGGCGGAGCCAGATGACCGGCAAGTTCTTCTCAAGGCCGAGCCGGTGTTCGAAGGGCTCTACCAGTACTACCGCGGGGATCAGGAACATTGACTCGGCCTCCGTCGACACGAGAGCGCTCGCTGCTTCTTGGGTACCAGATTCCGGTGGAGCCCAGTCGCTATCGGGTCTCCGTCTGGCGACGTCTTCGCCGAATCGGAGCAGTCCCGCTGCATCGTGCTCTCTTCGTCCTGCCCGACTCACCGTTGAATCGCCTGCGAGTCGCCGACATAGCGCACGACATCGAGAATTGGGGAGGTCACGCGTGGATCTTCCTAGCCACCCCACTCGCTCTACGACCGACTCGCGTAGCTTCCCTGCGACCGACAACCGAACGGATCCGCAAATGATCCCAGCAAAGGAAAGCACCTTCGGAGTGAGGTTGCCGGCATGAGCCTGGCCCGGGTCGCGCGCATCGCCTTGCCCGGGCACCCTCCCGAGGGAGGATTCGACCACGCCGCCGTAGACAGTCGGACGTCCCGACTGTACGTCGCCCATACCTCCAACGACGCCGTGGACGTGGTGGATCTCGAGGGCCGGAGGTTCCTCCAATCCATTCCGAATCTGGCGGGGGTCGCCGGTGTGTGGGTGGCCGAGAACGAGCGCCGGCTGTTCACCTCGAATCGAGCAGAGGATACCGTTAGCATCATCGATTTGGACACGACGAAGGAAACCTTCCGGGTTCCGACCGGCTCTCGGCCCAATGGGATGGCCTTCGACCCGGGCCGGGGAGTTCTCTTGGTGGCAGGGGTCGGGAACCCGGAAATCCCCGGGGCCCCACCGACCCTCACCTTCGTGGACACGGCCCGTGG
Source organism: Thermoplasmata archaeon (assembly GCA_035532555.1). Lineage (NCBI taxonomy): Archaea > Methanobacteriati > Thermoplasmatota > Thermoplasmata > Thermoplasmata archaeon. Next base: position 11,484 of record DATKQS010000024.1, read on the forward strand.
GAGGGTGATCGACCAGCTTCTCGCTCCAGGGAGAACCCGGTGGGCGACCTATCACCCCGCGACTGACTCGTTCTATGTAAACATCGCCGACCCTCCCACCATCGCCGAGGTCAAAGCCTCCGACACCGGTCGGTTGGGCCGTCTCATCCGCGTCCCCGCGAAGGGTCCCCATGGACTGGAACAGGACCCCGGGGGGACGCTCCTGTACTGTGCCTGCGACGAAGGTGTACTCGTGACCGTGGAACTCCCTTCGGGGCGGGCAGAACGCGTCGGCGCCCTCGCGGGCGCTCCGGACGTCCTCTGGCTCAATCTCAAGCGACACCACCTCTACTGCGCGGTCGAAGATCCCGGCGTGATCCACGTATTCGGGCTCGCCCCGTGCCGACTCCTCGAGACGGTGACGACGGCTCGGGGGGCCGGGACGCTGACCCTTGACCCGGCCCGCAACGAAATCCACTCCTTCTGCCCCGACTCTCATGAGGACATCGTTCTCCGGGACCTGGAGGCAGTATCGTTGCTCGGCGGCGCTTCGCGGTGAATCCGATCGGACCCGGTTCGAATCGCGCGGGCGACGAGGCGGTGGTGTGGAACGGTGCGAGCCACCCTCCAGAAGACGCCGGCGCGAGTCTCGAAAAGGCGACTGCCACCCGGGATCCCACCGACCGAAGGGACCATACGGGACCAACCGTCCCCCCTCAGTTGTCGAGGGTGGACGGATGGTTAATCCCAGAATGGATTGCGATCTGGCTCCCGACCTGCACGCGACGAGGCAGCTCCTCAAACGGGGTCTTGCTTGGACCGACCTGGAAAGAGCGGTCCGGGAGGGTTCCTGGCGGCCCGAGGGCGAGAACCGGTTCGACGTTGCGTACGGGCGATGGCATCTGAAGGTCCGCGCGGGCCGGTGTACCCTTAAGGTCTCGACCGGCTTTCCGGAGGACCGACGATGAGCGCGAAAGGGAAGCGTCTCCAGGGGAAGTCATGCCCCGAGTGCGGGGGTGTCCTGCTGGAAGAGGTTCGTCCGTTTTCCATGGAGCGTGTCTTCTTCGGCAACTACCCGTTCTGGGTCTGTTCCAAGTGCGGGGAGGTTCTGACACCACCCGAGACCTACAGCGTTTTGAAGAAGGTGGCGCGGGCCAAGGGACTGTTCGGACATGGAGCAGCCAGCCTCGAAGTGCCTCACCCGGTGACGCCCGCCAGGGGTCTGAAGGCCCCGGCGTAGGCTTCGCCGGCTCGGATGAGGAAGGCGGTTCGCGACAAAGTCTGCCCCGAGTGCGGGGGGGCCCATCCTCCGTGGGAAGGAGGCATTCACCTTCCGCGGGGTCAACCTCGGGGCGTTCGAGGTCCGCATCTGCGGGCGGTGCGGGGAATCGTCCTTCACGCCCGCGGGCTCGAGAGCCATTGACCGAGCCGCGAAGGCGAAGGGGCTCTTCGGAACCGATGCGGAAGAGAACGCTCACTCCGCCCTTCACCCAAGGTCCACCCGAGCCCACACGTAGGTCACGTACCTCGCCGCCTTCGAGTCAGTGGTTCCCTGCTCCTGCACTCATCGCGCTCCTCTCATCGACCACGCGGTCCCTTCTTGAAGTCCGCGCAGCGACTGCCGCCCGCGCGAACATCAAGAGGGCCCGGCCTCGGTCCTCGCTGGCACCGCTCGGCCTGAGGCCTGCGCGCTCGCTCCGCGTCGATGACCACAACGAGCGCGCAACGCGCCTCCGAGTTCGATGCCGCGAACCCCTTCGCCGAACTTTAGCCCACCCGAGCGAAACGCGCGCCGTTCCGCGCGAACCGGCCGGAGGCCACGACCACGCATGCGCGGTGGCTCGCTAACGCGGTTCCGAGTCGCGCGTGGTGTTCAAGGAAAAGGGCGACGAGGAGACGGGCGAGACCCGCTGTTTCAGCACCTTGGGAGTGACGAGCGACCGCGCCAACCGGACGAAGTGCGCGGAGGACCGAGAGGTCGCGCGGTGGCCCGCAGAAGTTCGATCGTGCAGATCGGCATCGGAGGAGACTACGGACCACTACACTGATCCGTGGCCATTCGCGTCAGTCGTCAGGAAAGTGGTTCGTAGTAGTACTCACCGACTGACGAGAGCCCGGCCCTTTTCGACGCTCATCCGACCGGCCTACTCGGTGCAAGAGATCGCTAACTCCCTGACTGAAACGTGCCGACGAACCCACTTCGGTCCTCCACCGAAGGCGGCGAACCGTTTCCCCGGGGCGACGGGAGATCCGTCCCCCGGGACCAACCCAGCCGCTCGAAGTCGGCTCCGCGAGTCCGATGCTCGCCGCGGGTAGTCGGTTTGTTTGGGTCCACGCGGACTTGAACCGACGACCTCCCGGCTCCGAGCCGGTCCACTCACCCTCGCCTACGCGAAATGCCACTCGGAGGGCCGGGGTTGCACCCTCGTTCCGCTTCAAGCAGTCGATGCCGGAATCGGATCAAGCGGGTGGGCCCTCGTACGTGCCGGTGGTACCTGGTCCGCATACCCAAGGCTCGCTTTGAAACGGTCGATCGCTCCGGTCTCCAAAGGAGCCGATCGGAGGCGGTCGGCAAGGAAGAGGCTGAAGAAGTCGCCGAGAACGACGCCCCCGAGCGTGTACTCCAGCGAATCGTTCCCAGGGAGTCGAACGACCCGGGCGAACGCCGCCCGCCGGCGCACCAAGCGCTCGAAGTGGACACACCCCTGAGCGACCGGTCGCAATGTCTGCGCACAAGTCAGAAGGATAACGCCCCACCGATTGGCGTCGGAACTCGGGAGCGCATCCCAGCCGGCAATCGCGTTGTGAAACGCACCGGGAAGCTCATCTAACATCGCGAGGCGCTTGGCATTCTCTTCCACCCCCGTTTTCCAGCGGCGGGCGATCGGCAGGAGACCGGCCTCGGCGTAGATGATCGGGGTCCTTCGCCCGAGAGCCTCAGCGAGAGCTGCGGCCGGACCCCGAGGACTCGCGTACCGACTCCGCATCCTGTGGATCCGCCGAACCGTGCCGGCGATCCGATCCGCATTCGATACGGCCAGCCAGGAATCGAACAGTCCGAGGAGCCCCCCTAGGGCGGACCCGACGGTGGTCCGCGGGGGCCGATCGGGAGCGAGCCGAAAGATCGGGACTCCCTCTCGGTCCGCGCGTTCGTGCAGTTGGCCCCCGGCTGTGAAGACGATACGACACGCGCCGCGCCGTCCGGCCTCCTCGTACGCGCGCAGTACCTCCCAGGTCTCTCCTGAATGACTCGAGAGGATCACAACCGAGCCGGGGCCATGCTCGGGAGGAAGCGAGGGGCCTCGGACCACCCGGATCGGCAAGCCTCCCTCTCCGCCGAGGACGACGCTCGCAAGCTCCCCTGCAGTAGCGGATCCCCCCATGCCGACGATGATCACCGGGGCCCGAGGGATGCGAAGGGCCGAGCCTGACAGGCATGCTCCTTCGCGGAATCCGGGCTCGATATGATCGGGCAGCTCGCCGAGGAAGGTGCGCATCTGGTCTAGCTCGCTCACCCCAGGGCGAACCGGGGCTAGCGACGGTGAGGAGAATGATTGCGACGGGGCCTTGCTAGACGAACCGTCGGCGAGCCGGTCCGCTCGTCTCCGGTGGCGGCCGCGCCGGCCAGGGTGCCCCTCATCGAACCGCCGGTACATGCGGCGACGCTCCCCTCCCTTCTCGGCCCGTCTTCGCGTGCCCGTTCTCCGAATACTGCCTTCGCAGTTGCTCGAATCGACGGGATGCAAAAACGAGGCGCTGCCCACCTGTTTCGGTGCGGAATTCGTCCTCCGAAGTCCCTCGACGACGGGCGTGCGCGTTCCGGACGAGGCCCGCGAGCTGCAGGTACGTCGCGAGGAGGGGATATGCGATCGCATTCAGCATTCGGATCCCCGTTGGGGCTCGTTGAGTCGCGATGCCGCCCGGCGATCGGGTCCGCGAGTCGTAGAGATAGGGGAGCTCGGCGCGCATCCACCCGGCGGAGGCCAACACTCCACGATAGTACTCCTCCCCATGGAGCACGTGGACGCTCAGAGCCTCACGGGCAAAGAGCAGATCGCGCGGTCGCGCGAACTCGGGAGACACCGCGCGATCTTCGAGCACGTAGTTGAGGCACGGGGTCGGGCCTCGGAGGGGAGCCGGTCGTCGCCGCGAGAGGAACAGCGAGAAGTACGCCCGAGCAAGGAACCACCAGAGCGCGCCGGACCGGGTCACGACGAACAGATCGAGGTCGTCGTCCGGGAGCGGCTCATCGAACGCCACCGAGCCCGTGATACCGATGCAGCGGACGAGATCCCTACTGAAGGAGAGTGGCCCGCGCCAAAGGGAGTCGGCGAACTGACGAAACTCGAACGCGCGGGGGCCCCGGTCTCCGGTGGGACTCACGGGCGTCGTCGGCGCGTATGCCTGCGCGTTCCGTACCTGCGCGAGCCACGGTCGCTCTCGGAGCCAGCGTTCGAGCGCGTCGACGCTCTCCGGTCCGTTGGCGGGGAGGAGCCGCTGGAGTCTCTCAAGGGGGATGCCGGTCCCGAACTCGCCTGCGACGAGAAGAAGCGACGCCACCCGGCGCTCCGTTGGGGTGGCGCCTGACGCCCCATCGAAGCTGGTCGACGATGACGTGCCCTGGGCGCCCGGCGGGGGCGTGGAGGAACCAATGCGCCGCCAACGTACGTGGTCCCGTCGAGGCGGCAGCCGATCCCACGCCGCCAGACCATGGGCCGCGAGTTCCCACGTCGCCAGTCGGGCCAAGTGTCCAAGCCCCCCTTCGCGGTCAATCATCCCTCGGACCACTCGGACCGTGGCCGCCGGGTGGCGAAGGAACTCGCGGGGAATCGTCGCCGGGGCGTCCCCCAATACGGAGGAGACCTGGGCATTGCCGACGTGGATTCGTCGCCGCTGGTGGAGATGGTCGCGCACCTCAGAGGGAACCCGGATCGAAACTCGGGCGTCAGGCGCGTACCACCCGCCCCCGGCATGCTGCGACAGCCAGACGGCGAGGTACGATCCGTCGTTGATAATCCCGTCTGGGATGGCTGGCACGCTCGGCAGACTTACGAGGAGCAGCTCGTCGGAAAGATGGCGACCCTCCCCGCGGGCGAGCAGCTCCGCATGGAACTCGTGGTGGAGGTCCCACATCCATCGGAACGTGGGGGCCCACCGCCCCGGCGCATCGTCCGGGACCACCGGACGCGCCATCACCGCATACGGAGCTGCCCGTGCTGCCCCGACCCGTACGAGTTCCGCGATTGCTCCGGGCTCGGCTCGGGCATCGCCATTGAGCAGCACAAGGGCATTCCCTTCGGCCCGCCGGAACACCTCTTGGAGGGCCCGGGCCTTTCCCCGGCGTTCCGGCTCCGTGATCAAGCGCACCCGGCGATCCTCTGACACAAGTCGCTCCGCGATCTCTACGGTCCGGTCCGCGCAGCCGCTCGCGACAATCCACAGGTCATTCCACCGAACGTCCGAAGGCAGTTCTTGGTCGAGTAGCGAGCGCACGGCCCCCTCGAGGTTCTGCTCCTCGTTGTAAGCGACGATCCCCCCGGAGAGGTTCGTTGGCGACTTCTCCTCGTACGTAAGGTTGTAGCCGGCAGACAGCCGAGGTGCGCTCGAGACCGACACGTTACTCTCGCCCCAAGCGGAGCGATGGCCCCACATCTGCCGGAAGCCGCGCACGCGATTCGGTCACCACGCTCCAATCGAGGGGGGCCACGACGAGCTCAGTGTCGGCGCTTCCGAGCCGTCCCGCCGACAGAATCGATCGCGGCAGAGCTACTCCTCCGCATACTCGCTGTCGGAGAGTTGCTGCCGGACTCGGCGCGCTCCGACGGCGATGATAACCGAGACGACTCCCGCGAGACTCCCCACGACCACAAGCTCGTAGAGGGGGATGCCCGCGATGGATGAGGGAACCGGAATCCCGATCACGGCCGCGTACCGAAGGGAGGAAAACTCTCCTGCCCCGGAGCCGATCGTCAGGTTGACCGACGCGAAGCTCGGAGTCAGCCGGATGAGGGGTACGACACCGACCGGCTCTGTGCGGCCCCCGACGCCGGCCGCGGTGGCGTTGTCCGAGAGCACCAGATACTCCCGGAGGGCTCCGGTCGCGGTGGACGAGCTTGTGATCTCGAGCGCGTCCGGGCCGGATGCGCCGAGACGCTCGGTGGAGGCGAATGCGGGCCAGACGGGAAGGTTCACGACGAGATGATCTCCCGAGGCCTGCCAGGTCCAGTTGGAGATTTGGAGAAGCGCCTCGACCGAGCTCGCATTCCCTTCGTAGGCGTCGCCCCCTCCGGCGAGGATGTAGTCCACTTGGACCTCGGTCGTTCCGATCGGCGGTGCGGGTGCGCCGGGGACCACGAGCACCAGATCGGCGGTGTAGGCGAGGTCGAACTCGCTCGGGGTGCTCGCGTTCCGGAGCGTCCAGTTAGCTCCTGCCCAGTCGGCGAGGGCGACCACTTGGCCCGCCGGACTGACCTCGGCGATCCCCGCGACACCGGAGGAGAGGCCCGACTGCGGGACGTCCACCGCCGCGACCGCGACCGATGGGCTGGTCAGGTTGAAGTCGCACGCCACGAGTCCGTTGTTCCATCCGAGCGATGTCGACGGGGTCCACCGTCCCGAGGCGCCTTGCGCGGCGGCGAGCGGAGAGATCGCAACGATGAGTGCGAGGGTCACCGCAAACCCCGCCATCGCGAGGGCGACGGGAGCGGTGGCCCGGGCCCGGCTCCTCCTGCCATCTGCGATCATTGCGAAGGATGCGAGACGCTCCCAAGGTAACCCCTTTTTTGGTCCAAGTACGGAATCCATTGGTTCAGAGGCGCACCGCTATCGACGAAACAACTCAGACCAGGTTTCGAAGGCCCGTTCCACCCACTCGTCCGCCGGCCCGCTCCGGTACGTGACGAGGATTCGCGCGACACCCGCCGCATCGGTGACCTCGAACGTTCGGAGGCGACCTTCGCGTCCGGGTCGAACGACCCCGGTTTCGACGAGCCGTCGCAGATGGACCGAGAGGCGGCCGGCGCTCAAACCAGTTCGAACCTTCAGATCGGGAACGGTCTGGTGCGGAGTCTTGAGCAGCGCGATGAGGAGTCGGCGCGCCGACGCCGATCGCATGAGACGCAGGATGCGACGGTCGCCGAGCGGCACGCTCGCCACGAAGTAATGGTCCTGGCGCTCGCTGCGCTCGCGATGGAGCAACCCCGACCCGGTAAGTCGATCGAGGTGATAGACCGTCTCGCCCCAACCCGTCCCGGCCTTTCGCTGGGCTTCCCGTCCGCTCAGCCCCGGAGTTCTCCGAACCGCGTCGTAAATGCGTCTTCGGGTCTCGAGGGCGAGCGGGTCCTCCTCCATCGGCTAGCGGCGGCGGGGCCAGAGCGTGGTCGCCAAAAACAGAAGCGATGCGAGGAGCGCGAGCGTGAGGACGGGGAGTGCGGCGTCCGCGAACGACGGCGGGCCGACCGGTAACTGCCCCCACGTCCACACCGCTCCGAGGGCCGCTAGGACGAGGTTCGCCGAGGCGATGAGGAGAAATCTCGCATCCCGCACTCGGGTCCACGCCGCCACGGTGACGCCGGCATTGATGGCAGAGACTCCCACGATCAGAATCGCGACGAACAGCTCGGCGAGACCCATGGAACGCAGGATGGGGCCCCCCCGGGTTAAAGCCATCGACTCGCCGAACGGGTTTGGACCAAGTAATTCCGTGTTTGGACCAAAAAGAGAGTGACACCCTCGACCACTCGACCGTTCGGAGCGATCGCATGACGAGCATTCGGGACCGACTTGCAGATCCGGCCTTCTACTCACTCCCGTTCTTCCTCGCGTTCGCCCTCTCGGTGGTCATGCTGGCCACCGACAAGAATCTCCAGACGAACTTCGGCACGGTCTCGAGCGGCTACTACTTCCATTGGTACGTCGTGCTGGTCACCGCCGTCGCGGAGATCGCCGGCGCGGTGCTCCTGCTCGTTGTTCGTTCCCGCGCCGCGTTCATCGGCGGGGTGATCGGCTCCGGCCTCCTGGCAGCGATCTTCCTCGGCGATATCTTCGCGTACAGCCAGGTCGGATTCTCTTCGATGACCGACTTCGCGAACTACCTCTTCGGGATCACCTACTACGGGGGCAACATCCGCTACCTGTATGATGTCCTGCTCGCCGTCTATCTCGCGACGTTCCTCTTCGGACTGGTCGCGCTCGCCTTGACGCGACGGCCCCGGGCGAGCCCTCCGCGCGCGTGATCGGCGGAGCGATCGTTCGATCGGGGTTCGCGACCCACGGGGCGAGCGATCCCCGAAGCAGGTCGGCATCGTGAAACTTCCGGCGGTGGCGTGGAAGATTCTCCTCGCCGGGATCCTTCTTCGAGAGGCGTTCTCGTTCTGGACCGGAAACCCGTACGACCTTGAGGTCTGGATCCGTACGGGCCATGCCGCCGCGCAGGGCATCAACCCGTACGTGTCGTTCTGGCCGCCGGTTCCCTCGGTCAGCTTCGCCTTCTTGAACACCAATCTGCCGTCGGCAGCCTACCTTCCGTTCTGGCCCGCCGTCCTCGGGGAGATCTATCGGCTGTGGGAGGTAATCGGAGGCGGTAATCGCTTCGTCCTGTACTTCCTCATCAAGCAGCCGCCGATCCTGGGAGACGCCCTCACGGCGGTGCTCCTGTACGGACTGACCCTGCGCTGGACCGGAAGGAGCGCGTCCGCGCTCGGGGCGCTCGCGTTCTGGTCGCTCTTCCCCTATGCGATCCTGATCTCGGCGATCTGGGGCCAGTTCGATTCGCTCGTGGTCGCCGCGATCCTCGCCGGTTTCTGGTACCGCAATCCGATCGAACGAAACCTCCTGTACGGCGTCGGCATCTTCGTGAAACTGATCACGGCGATCTACCTCCCGCTCGAGTTCTTCCGGGCGCGCGGCGTGCGCCGGTTAACTTTCCTCGTGGCCCTTGCCGTCCCGGTCGCGTTGACCGTCCTTGTGCTCACCGCGGAAGGGTGGGGGTTCGGCGGGATCACGTCGACCGGACAATCCCAAAGTGCTGGGGGGGGCGGTGGAATGAACCTCGCGGGCGTGCTGACCGCGGCGCCCTTGGTGACCGTCCTCTCGACGGTCCCTCACTTGTTCACGTTGTTCTCCTACTTGTGGGTGCCCGGCGCGATCCTGGCCGGCTATGTGGCCGCTCGGTGGATCCGCCCGAACGACCCTCAGACGGAGTTGCGCGCCATGATGCTCGTCACGACTGTGTTCCTGCTGTTGCGCTGGGGCCTCTACGAACAGTACATGATCTACATCTTTGCCCTGATGGCCCTCGACAGCGCGGCGTTCCATCCGGACCGCCGATCGTACCTCGTCTACCTCTGGTTGCTCTCGCTGGTCTTCCTGCTCATCAACAACGACCTCGGAGCCCGATTCGTCACCCCGCTCGACACCAATCTCTGGCCCACGCTCAGCAACTTCGACCAGAGTTCCGTCTACGGGACCGTCCGATCCTGGGCGCTCGAGATCCTGGACGTGGTCGTCACGTTGAGCCTCGTCCAGTGGATCGTCGAGCTGGTACGGGACGGCGCTCGTCCCGTCCCGTGGCTTTGGCCGTGGACGAAATCCGCCGCGCTCGCCGCTCGGCCCTCCGAACCGTGAACGGACCGGGCGTTCCCCACGCGGGGAGCGATCTCCGCATCGTGGAACTCACCCAACGATTCCCCCCAGCCATCGGGGGAGTCGAGCGGCACGTGAAGGACCTGGCGACGAACCTCCACCGGACAGGAGCGTCGGTAGAAGTCATTACGTCGGATCTCTACCGCGACCGCCCGTTCACGCGTCTCTTCACCGCGTCGGAACCGCTCCCATTTCCGGTACGGCGGCATCGAGCGTTCCGCGGCTTTCCGGCCCCCCACGGACTCGGGATCGCTGCTCCCGGCATGGCGTGGGACGCCCTGCGCCTCACTCACGCAATCGTCCACGCCCACGCCTTCGGCTTCTTCCCTACGTGGGCCGGGCGCCTGGCCCAGCAACTCCGAGGGTTGCCACTGGTCATCACTCCGCATTTCGACGGAGGATCGGGCTCCCGACTCTACGCTCGAGCGGTGGCACGAGGGACGTTAGCCGGGGCAGACCGGGTGGTCGCGCTGACCCAGAGCGAGGCCATCTCGTTGGCGACCCTCGGAGTGGATCGCGAACGGATTCGGGTGATTCCCAACGGGATCGGAACGGAGGATTTCCTCCCGAGGCGCGGTCCCAGGCCCGATGCCGGTCCGGTCACAATCCTCTACGTCGGCCGCATCGACCCCGAGCAGAAGGGACTCGACGATCTCCTTCGTGCAGTGGCTCTGCTGGAACGACCGGAGGCGGTATCGGTTCGACTGGTCGGGGAAGACTGGGGAGGAGCTACTGCCCTTCGATCTTTGGCAACGGGACTCGGGATCGACCACGTGATCATCTGGACGGGCGCCGTACCCCAGGACTCCCTCCGGCGCGAATACGCCTCGGCGGACCTCTTCGTTCTCCCCTCCCACTTTGAGCCGTTCGGGATCGTGCTGTTGGAGGCGATGGCGGCGGGCCTACCGGTGCTCGCGACACGGGTTGGAGGCATTCCGGAGGTCGTAGCGGACGGGGTCACGGGATCGCTGGTCCCATCGGGAGATCCTTCGGCCCTAGCCCACGCCCTCGACCGGCTGGCCTCCGATCCCTTGCTTCGGACCCGGCTGGGCGATTGTGGGCGCACGCGGGCACTCGATTTCAGCTGGCCGCGTTTGATCCCGAAATTTCTCGAGCTGTTCCACGAACTCGTCCGTGACGCATCTGGGTCCAGGCTCTGATGGACGTGAATGACACGCTCAGCGTCGCCCGCCTCATAGGCGATGCGGGGTGGCCCCACAGTGAGATGACCACCACGCCCTGCGAATCGAAACGCAGCCCGGGTTGCGGGGATATCCCCCGGCGGGGTTTCGGAGCCTGCGTTCTTCAAAACAAAGCCGGGGTGTGGGGAAGAGCTCGGATAACGGATTACCGGCTCGCCGTGGCGACGCCGCGCTCCGCGCTCCCCGAAGGGGGCGTAGTGCGACTTTGTGAGTCACTCGGGCGCGGTGTTTGACGGCCGCACGGCAAAACGACAATCGTACCGGCGCGGGGTGCCCGCCGAAGCCATCGACCTGCTCCTGGTCCATCGCGCTGCCAAGTCGCTCGGAGAGACATGGGATCGGAGTGCTGCGAGGCAGGGTCTCCATGTTGATGGCCTGCGCATGAGGGGAGCGCGAAGGCGCGCCACGAAAGCGGGATGGCGGCAGTGCGGTAGGCCTATGCGCCGTTTGGATAGAGCGTGGAAATCAGTTCGAGGACTTGGGGCGTGCTGTATCCCGCGCGAGCCACGACTCGATCCTGGGTTCGGACTCGCTTAATCCCGAAGAACGTTCGGCTCACGAAAAGGAGGTAGGAATACCGCTTCATCGTGAAGCCGACGATTGCGCCCCCCGGTTCCATCAAAATCTTGATAGTGTGATGTTCCGCAATCCAGCGCCGCACCATAGGCCCGGAAGCGATACAGACATTCTGACATATAGCAGATCGGCGGACAGAACTGCATCCACCCGACGACCGCCGAGCGGAGGGGGGCGTCTGCCCGGTGACCGCCGATCCGTCCCGCGGTCCCTTTCCAGGCGCGTCGGTGGCCCTACGCCCGACCGATCACGGGCCTGCGCTCGCCGCATGCGTATCGTGGCGAGAGAGGACCATCAGGAAAGAGTCCCCGAGAGATCGAAACGGCCCCCAGCGACCAATCCGCTCGTCCCAATGCGCAAGGAGGTCGAAGCGTCGCGAGAACCGTTCGACCCACTTCGCTCGGTTCGGCGGCGGGAGGAGGACTGTAACTCCTTCCAGCCATTCCATTGAGAACTCCTCCTCGAAGCTCCGGCGAAACTCGTCGGGAGAATAGGCGTACGCGTCCACGCGGAAGCGGGAGAACCCAGCCCGGACGTGTCCTCGTACACGGCCCTGCACCTGACGGAATCGCCCCGAGAGACCGTACGCCATGATGTCGAACAGGCACCAGCGATTGTAGACCCCCGCTACGAATCGAGCCGGCGGGCGGAGCAGGGTCCCTAACGCGGCGGACACCGCCCGCAGGTCGGCCTCGCAGTTGAGCGCTCCGTAGGTCGAGTATCCCCCTTCGAACGCTCTGGGTCCATACTCCGCTTCCAATGTCGATAGCACGGACGCGCCAAGTCGCCGGGTCCGCAACCGCTCCCCGACCCCGGCAGCGCGCGCCTTGGACCGGACGATCTCCAACATGCGTTCTGAGATGTCCACACAGAGAATCTCATGGCCTGCCTCGAGCAGGGGAAGGGTCTCCAGGCCCGTGCCACAACCGATCTCTAGTAGATGGTAGGAGGAGCGAAAGCACTCCTCGAGGAGGCGCGACGAGCGCTCGCGGAGCAAACAGCTGATCCGGTTGGTGGCGATCTGTTCGTCATATTCCGGCGCGATGCTATCGAACTCCGCGGTCAGCCAGCGGAGGTACGAGACTCCGTCGGGGGTCGGCCGGACTTCGGGAGATCCCAACTCGATGCGTAGGACGCGATCGGACCGTTCGAACCAGCGGGCAGAAGCCGCGTCCCCGTACTTTAATCGGAACAGCCCCAACACGCGAGCCCTCTCCTCCGGAGCGGAGAGGAGGTAGGGGGCTCCCTCTAACGTCCCTGCCGAAACATGGACGCGAGCCATTCCACGTCGCAGAACCTCGACCGGCCACACCGCTGAAGGATCCGAAGCGACGAGAAATATCGTGGTCGATTCTCGAACGAACCGCAACGGGACCCGCCCGGAGGCAAGGAGGAGCTGGAGGAGATCCGGCTCCCCCGGCTCAGAGGTCACAAATCGCTCATGCACAGAGGTCGCTCCGATTTCCCGAGGATCCGGCACGACCGCATGTAGGTACGAAGGGTTGAGGTCATGGTGGAAGGATAGGCGTTCGTCTGTGCCGTGGATGTCTAAGCGGGTATATCACCGCCTCCGCCACGGCAGACGCGCTCGCGAGCAGGGCCCGCGGTCTCGCGCTAGAACGATTCGGGACACCACCTGTCGATAGCGACGGATCCAATCTGGTGTCGCGGTTTTCTGGCTCGCGCCGCCATTGAAATCGAGGCGACCGAAGAGGACTCACATCGGAGGTCTGTTTCCCTACTTCTCGCAGGATTCTACAAGGACGAGCGCAGACCCTTGCGACCGGGCTAGCGAGGGCCGGCGGGTGGGGCACTCACACTCCCTTCCCATCGGGTGGGCTTGTGGAGGACGGCCGTAGACCTTCATGATATCCTTGGATGAGCGCGATGAAAAGAGCCATGGGTCGGCCATCTGGGCGCACGATCGCGGCCAGCATCTTGGGGACCAAGAACCCGAGGGCGTGGTAGCTCGCGCGTACCACGAAGAGCGGACGAGTACCGTTCCACCGTCGGTGGAATCGGAGCCAGTCCATCACCTCCAAGCGCGCGCGTGCGGGGTCACCCACCGTGTGCTCGGCCCAGTATCCCGGAATTCCGGGCGGCTCCACATCGTGCTCCGTGAGGATACCCGTATTCGCGCAGACGTACCAGCCGGCCTTCTTCAGGCGCTGGCAAAAGTCCGCTGAGCTGTTCACCGGCAAGCATTCGTCGAATCCGCCGACCTCGCGGAAGGCATCCCAGCGGACCATAGATAGGTTCGGGAGGGCGTCAGTATCGAGGAGCTTCCCTTCGAGGTCCGGGCGCCGCGGGCGGTTTCGACCGACCAAGGAGAATCCCCACCGATCCGTGCGGAATGGGGTCGCGTACACCCAGATGAGCGCGGGACGGCGATGATAGAGGACCGCCGGCATCACCGCGCCACACCGCGGATCTCGATCGAGCGTGCCAGCGAGTTCTGCGAGAAGCTGAGGTGGGAGGCGATTGTCATCATCGATGAAGACCACGTAGGGGGTCCCGGTCCGGGCAGCTCCCAGGTTCTTCGCGCGTGAGATGAAGAGCCTACGCTCGGAGCGGATCACAATCAGTGGCAAATCGGGAAACGCTCGATCCCAGGGAACAGGCGGATCGGAGTCGTCCACCACCACGACCCGGATCGGGGCTCGACTTTGGACTCGCAAGTCCTGGAGCAGGTTTGTCAACCGCCTGGGACGATCTCGCGTGACGATGACCACGCTGAGGGGTACTGCCTCCATTCCGTGACTCTACCGCATTCCACTTCATCGGGACTTCTATCGGTATCGGCCTCCGGGACATTCTCCTCGAGGAGGGAGGGAGGCGCCCGCATCAATCGGACGGAGATCTGCGAGCCCGCGACTCCGAATCAACAGGAAGGTTCTCTCTACCCGGTCCCCCCGCCGCGGGGAAACATCTCGCGGAGGAGGCCGGGAACACCTGCTCGATAGCTGGAGTACTGCGTCCTCCAGCCCAGCTCCCTGAGCTTAGCGTTTGAGGTGGGCCGGTCGGCAGCGAGATGTCGCGCGACCGTCTCTCCCATCTCACGCACCGCCTCCTCAAGGGCGAGGTTTCGCGGGGGTGGTGCGCCGAGTTCGGCGGCAACAAAATCGGCAAACTCGCGAAGGGGGGCCGGATGCCCATCCACGACGTTGTACACCTCACCGGCCGACCCCGATTCGAGAACGGTGCGGAACGCTGACCCGGTATCCCACCGGTCGATGAATGACCAGCGGTTCGCCCCTTCGCCGACGACCCTGTAATCTCCGACCCGGATCGATTCTGCCATGTAGCGGAACCACGACCCGTTCCCATAGACCATCCCCGGACGCACGGCCAGCACCTCCAAACCATCCTGCGTGTTCGCTTCCAAACCGGCCCGCTCCGCGTCGTAGTTGATCTGCGACTCGCCCCGAGGATCGACGGGTGAGTCCTCACCGATTGGCCCTGGCTGACCGCTGTACACCCAATATCCTGAGCCGATCACGAGACGAGATACCCCTTCCCGTAGAGCTACCTCCACGAGATTCCGGGCACCCTCAACGCGTACTCTTGTCGGGTCCTCTCCCACCGGAGGGTTCGCTGCCACATGGATAACCCCCGAGCAGCCCGACACGGCCATTAGAAGGGAGGGAACGTCCAGAATGTCCCCCAGCACCGGGGTTCCTCCATCCTCTGTGACGCGAGCCCCCTTGAGTGGGTCGCGGACGAGGCCTCGCACCTCGTGGCCGGCCCTCGATAAGGCTCGAACGACCGACCGACCCAGGAAACCGCTGGCACCGACCACGAGAACCCTGTCCACCTTGCCGACCCTGACAGGCGAAGCGACCGTCGTCGGCATAGGAACCTCCGTGGTGTTCGACGACGTTCATGCCGACGGCCCGGTTAACCATTCCGCCCTTTGCACCCGGACTTACGGGACGCCGCGGCCCGGGCTCGAGGGACGAGGATCCTCCCCATAGGGAGAGTCGCAACTCCTCCTCAACCAGCGGTGGCCAAGGACATGCAGCGTCAGGAAAGTGCTTCGTAGTAGTACTCGCCGACTGACGAGAGCCCGGCCCTTTTCGTCGCTGATCCGGCCCGACTATTCCGACCGCGACATCGCCAACTCTCTGATCGAGACGTGCCGACGTAGTCGCTCCGGTCCTCCACCGAAGGCGACGAACCACTTCCCCGGGGCGACGGGAGAACCGTCCCCCGGGATCAACCCTGCCGGCCGGAATCGGCTCCGCGAGTGAGAGCCGTGCCGGGGCCAGTGGCTTACTTTGGAGTGGATTACCGTCAGGCGATCCTAGCCCCGGTCATCCTTGGAAGATGCCCGTGCTGGGATGCCTTAGGCTCGGCTAACGAACATCGACGCGACGACCCCGAGCCCGGCCAAGTAGCTGACCATCTCGGAATCGGTCGGCCCAAACTTTGCCTGCTGAATCCTCCTGTCCTTCGAGCCGAGAGCAACCGCGACTACGGTCTTCTTGTGGACGGCCCGCTCTACGCAGATGCCTCCCATTGAGGAGCACCTCAGACTCGGATACAGGAGGGCGGCATGACCCTCCGCGCCGTCAGAGAGAAGATGGCATGTCCTCAGTTCGCGGTGAGATTACGAACCGGTCCATGGAGCGGGAGAGCCTCGGCCGGCCGGTGCCGCCTTACCGGAACTCCGAAACGTTTCGGCACGTCCTTTAGTTCGAAGCCGCGTCTCCATGCCTTCAGGGACGGGGAAGACATGTCCGGGGTCGAGCGCAGCAGTGTCGTTGCCGGTCTCAAAGGGGAACCAGCCGAAGGCGGCCAGCGCGTGCTGGACATCCGGGGGGTAAGCCCCGCCGAGCGCCATCCTCGCATCTTCGGAACATTCACCAATCTCGAGTTCGGGGAATCCTTCGTGCTAGTGAATGACCACGACCCGAAGCCGCTCTTCTACCAGCTCCAGGCCGAATACACTGGCCAGTTTTCCTGGGAGTACCTCGAACAGGGACCGAAAACCTGGCGTGTGCGAATCGGCAAGCAGGGGTCCGCAGTGGACCGGACACCTCTCCACACTATCCCCTGACGGCCGGCGGGGCCGCGGTCGGTAGGATCTTCCCTCGGACGGTGCGTGGGACCTCCCGTGGTAACGCGCTCTCGGGTCCGATTCCTAGGCATCGCCCTGACACTCCTCGCGTTGGCGCTGGGCCTCTGGGCGGCGCTGTGGCTAATCGGGTGGCCGATCCCGCTCCTCAGTACTTCGCTCCCGGACGCCCACGGCGTTCTGATGGTGAACGGAGTCCTTGCGAGCCTTATCGGCATTGAGCGGGCCGTAGCGCTTGAACAGCGAGTTTTCTATCTCGCCCCATTGCTCACCGCCGTCGGTGCGATTTCGCTCGCTCTGAGTGGGGACGCCGCCCTCGCCTTTCCGGTCATCACCAGCGGTGCGGTGGCCCTTCTGCTGATTTTCCTAGTGATCCTTCGACGCCAGCCCGCGTTGCACACCGTTGTCCAGGTCCTGGGCGCCGCCTGCCTTGTCGGAGGCAACGTCCTGGGCTGGAGCGGGCTCGACATCCCGTTCCTGATCCCGTGGTGGGGTACCTTCCTGGTCCTCCTGCTTGGGGCCGAGAGGCTGGAACTGAGCCGGGTTCTCCGCCTGAACATGCTCGACAAACTCACGTTCGCAATCTCGGTCGCGCTCGCTCTCCTCGGATGTGTCCTCTCCGCCCTCTTTTTCGCGTCCGGGTTTCTGGTGGTAGCCTCAGGATGGATCCTCGTCGCGGTCTGGCTGTTGTTCCACGACATCGCGTACCAGAACCTTTCGCGACCCGGCCTTCCCCGATTCACGGCGTTCTGTTTGCTCAGCGGCTATGCGTGGCTCCTTGTGGGCGGAGGGATCGTGTACTCCGAGGGCGGAATCCTTCTCGGATTCTCCTACGATGCGGGCCTCCATGCGGTCTTCCTGGGCTTCGTCCTCTCGCTGGTGTTTGCCCATTCTCTGATCATTCTGCCCGCGGTTCTGGGCAAGAGGCTCCCATTCCATCGAGTCCTCTACCTTCCGGTCGCACTCCTGTACACCTCCCTGGCCGCTCGAATCTATGCAGACTTCGGCAGCCTTCCGGTCCTGCGCGAATGGGCCGGCCTGTTCAACGTCGTCGCAATCGTTCTCTTCGGAGCACTCCTTCCCGCGCTCTACCTCTATGAACGCATTCCGTTCCGACGGGCCTACGGCGTGGATGCTTCGACGTTCTACCCTTGAGGTGTCTCTCAGCAGAGGTGGAGTTCCTCCGTGAACTCGTCGCCATCGTACCGGCCCACACGGACTTGAAATCGGGGCCCTTACGCGTAGCCGAACTGGCGCTTTGCCGCCGGACTCATCTTCTCCGGCCCCCAAGGGGGATCCCATACGACGGTGACGACGGCCTCGCGAATGCCCGGGATCCTCTCGGCGACGGCCTTGACCTCGTCCTGGAGCATGCCGGCGACCGGGCAGCCTGGACTAGTCATGGTCATCCGAACGCCCACTTTTCCATCTTCTGGCCACTCGATGTCATAGATTAGGCCCAGGTCCAAGATGTTGACCGGGATCTCGGGATCATAGACCCGCCGGAGGGCCTCCCGGAGCTGGCGTTCCCGCTCGTTCTCGGTGCGATGGACCCCTGCCGAGTCGACGGCTGCGGGGGTCGAACCCGGCCCTTCCACCGTTCGGTCCGATGTAGAGGATACCGGCGGATGGGTGCTGAAGTGGGGGCCTACGATCGAGAAACTTTGCTGGGGGGACCCCTCATGGAAATCCACGGTCGCACCGTCGAGATAGACCCGACTGGCCGTGTCCACGACCAGCCGCGCCGCGCCGAAGTCGAGGGTCTCATCTCCCGACCGGGGCCTCGATAGGTACATCTGTACTGTCGGGTGCATGCCGGGGAGTATCCCAAGCCGCACGATCGCGGGAGGCGGACTCCGGGCGATGGCCGCAGCAATCGCATCCCGGGCCGCAGTCGTGACCTCGAAGCGGAAGGCAAGTTCCTTTTTGGCCATGTTCCCTCGCCGACAGGGATATCCCGGGCTTGGATTACAAGCCCTCGCCGAACCGTTTCGGTGTTCGAGCGAGCGGGATGGCGGATGGGTTTGGAAGCCTCCGGCTCATCGTGCCCGTAGATCTCGAACGTGGGTCTGAAGGAGGATTGAGCCCTCACACGACGCGGGCGATCCGTTCCGCACGATATGGAAGTAGGACGCGTGCGGGCGATTGCGGGAGGGGCGAAGAGCGAGGGGAGGGCGCTTCGAGACGGACGCCAAGCGCACGGCAAGGTCCTTCGAACAAGTCTAGGTAGAAACCGGAGGCGACGCCAGAAAGCCGCTCAGGTTCGAGCGGAGGGCAGATAGTCACCCAGAGTGTCGCCGGTCGATGAGATTCCACGCGCGTAGCTACCGACCCACGGGTGTAAACCCGGACCGTGCCACGAGAAGAGACTCTCTCTTCGCCGCTCGATCCTGATGCACGACTTGGTCAAGGGGCCGCGGTAAGAACGCGGCGGTGCAGCCTCGTTCGATGGGAAGGGGTCCGGATGTTCGAATGGGTTCCACTGATTCTCGTGATCCATGTGTTGGGGGCCATAATCTGGGTGGGCGGCAACATCTCTCTCGCGATCGCCGTCTGGGGCATTCGGAGGTCGTTTCCGAACCAGCCGGAGACGGTATCTCGGGTCATCTCTGAGGTCGGTAGGGCTTTCGCGTGGGTCATGTGGCCGGCGCTAGCCGCCACCCTAGCGACCGGGCTCGCCAACCTCTCGTGGTACACGCCTCCGGCGGAGAACTGGACCGGGATTCCCGGGGCAGAGTGGATCGTCACGAGCTTCGCTGTAGCCGCGCTCATGGTGATCTCGGCGGGATTGCACACTTTCGTGGTGGGGCCGAGGATCCGGGTCCTACGAAGCCGGAGAACCCCGTCGCCGCAATTGACGACCCTCGTGCGCTTCAATCACGTCCTCGAAGCGCTGACCCTAATGACCGCCATCTTGATTGTGATCGTGATGGTCATTCTCGCTTCGCTCTGATCTCCGGGGAAAGTGGCGAAGCCTTAGGGGCCCGTAGCACCGCGAGGTAGGAATTCACGAACTCCGTCGCCATCTTCTCCACGGACGCACGCGCGATGACCCAGGCTCGGCCGCGTTCGGAAAACTCGCGAGCGAGGATCCCGTCGTTGAGCAGGAGCTCGATCGCCGCGGTCAGTGCTCCAAGGTCCTGAGGATCGACGATGAGACCTGCCGACGATTCGCGTGCGATCTCGCCGGGACCTCCTCGACACGTGACCACACATGCCGCCCCCGACGCCATCGCTTCGAGGAGGGCCACCGACGAGGTGTCGGACAGCGAGGGAAGCACAAAGATCTGAGTCTGCGCGAGCAGGGCTGCCTTCTCTCGTTCGAGCACCGGCCCCAGGTACTGGGCGCGTGCGGACAGGGCAGTCCCGGGGCGCAACCGCTCTTCCATCGAAGGTCGCTCGGGTCCCTCACCCGCCACGACGGCCAGCCAACGCGTCGCAGTTCCCAGTCGCTCAACCGCGTCGAGGAATCGATGGACCCCCTTGTCCCGGGTGAGTCGCCCGAGGAACGTGATCAGCGGAACCCCCTCCACGCCCCATCGGGCCCTCCAGTCGGGAGAGGCGATCCCCGGTCGAAAGGTCGTGGTGTCGATCCCGTTCTCCACGATTCGAGGAGGCGCGTGGAGGTGGGACCGCCCTGGCGCGCGGAGGGCCGCCCCCGCCGCCACCGTTGGTGCGGTCGCTAGATCGGACGAACGGCAAAGTTCAACGCTGAACCTTCCCCATCCCCGGTAGAACGCGCGCGACAGCCGACTCGTCCCCGCCCCCCGCAACATGTCGGTCAGGTTTGTGTGGTACGTAGCGACCTTGGGGACGTGCCACCATCGAGCGGCGAGCCAACCGGCGAGTCCAACGAACCCGGGTGTGTGAACATGGACCACGTCAAAGCGATGTCCTCCGGAAAGAAACGACGGCCACGGAAAGAGTGCGATGCGGTACTGAGGGTAGCTCGGAGCCGGTAGGGACAGATGTCGGTACACGGTCACACCGTTCGCGAGCCGTTCCCGTCGCTTCTGCCCCGGCAACCGGACTGTAAACACCGAAAGCTCGTGGCCGCGGGCGGCGAGTTCCGCGGCGAGTGCGGCCGTGGTCCCCGCAACGCCGTCGTGCGTGGGCAGGAAGCTGTCGGTAAAGAACGCGATTCTGAGCAACGAGCCGCTTCGGAGACCGGCACCGGCGGCCCGCTCAGGTCCGGATTGGCTCGTCAATGGCTGATGTCCTTCCGTAGGCTGCCTACGTACCGGACGCGGGAGGATAAGGCTCCGAGCGCGCCCCAGGAGAACCGGCAGGCACCATCGAATCCGAAGGTGGGACGGCCCGTCTCCAACTCCGCCCGAGAGGATAGTCCGGGTAGGGTGGGCGTTCCCGAGGGCAGTGATCGCAGTCGCACGCTTCCGCGCGATAGGGATGGCGGAAGTTGTGGACCCCCTCTTCCCATGGATAGCAGGAGACGCAAATGCAGAACCGGCAATCGTGGGACATCGCTCTCCCTCCCAGCGACCGTACTCTCTGGAAACCCTTGAAGCGGAATCCGAATGGGTTCGGTCGGAACTTCCCGAGCCCGCGCGGACCCTCTCATCCTCTCGCGGTGGACACCGACCGAAAAGATCCGGGGCGGCCGAACCCTTTCGGTCTTCCCTTCTTGCCGAGAGAAGTCTCTGCCTCTTGCGGGGGCAGACCTCGTCAGCGAACTCATGTCGAAGCCGGCCGGAGCCCTAGAGGAACTGCACCGGGAGCACGAGGTCGCCGAGCGCCTGCTGGAACGACTCGTGGAACTCGGAGACCGGATGAAGTCGGGGGAGCGAGTCGATGCCAAGGCCGTCCGCTTCGGAGTCGGCCTGCTAGACGCGTACCTTCACCGTGTTCACGCCTCGCAGATGGACCGCGAACTCCGCCCCGAAGCGCAGGGCGTCGCGATGCCGGGCTGCTTTGAGCACCTGGACCGGATGCGAACCAACCATGAACAGATGCGGGCTCGAGCGCGGGAGCTCCTCGCCCTCATCGGCAGATGGGCTTCCGGGGACGAATCCTGCCGTGGGGCAGCCGGCGACAAGCTCATCGACCTCGCAAGCAGGGACCATGACGCCGCCACCTACGAGGAGGCGTACCCGCTCATCTGCCTGGAGTCAGCGCTACCCGAAGACGCCGAGAACCGCCTCTCGAACCGGTTCTCGGATCATGCGGGGACCCGGGCGGCGCTCGAGGCGAACATCGAACGGTTCCTCTCCGAGACCGTGGCGATCTAGATTCCCCATTCGAGGGTACTCGGACCTCCGAGCTGCCGCTCGTCCGTTAAGGAAGCCGGGGGTTCGGTCGCGGGCCCCCGTTCAGTACCGCTCCACAAAGACATGGTCCTTGGGGCAGTTCAGGTGGAGCGCGAGCTCCTGGGTCTCGTTCACCATGGCCGGGACGCCGCAGACGTAGACATCCGAGTTCGATAAGTCTGGGAATCGCTCGCGCAGAGCTCCTTCCACGTGGCCAACGGCACCGTGCCACGTCCCATTTGCCGGAGGGCGCGAGAGGACCGGTACGAAGTGGAACGCCGGCCAAGCGATCTCAAGTGCGCGCATCTCGTCGAAGTAGAACAGATCCTCCCGGAAGCGCTCGCCGAAGATGAGCCAGGTGGGGGTTTGGGGGGAGTGAGCTCGGATATCGTCCAGCATGGGGATGAATGGGGCGAGCCCCGTCCCGGTCGCCACGAACACGGCGGTCCTATCTCCGGGAGGATCCAGCAGGAAGCGTCCCAGTGGAGCTAGCCCCTTCAGCGTCGGGTGGCTCTCGGGGGCGAGGCCGCAGAGGAAGGTCGAGCCGTATCCGCCAGGGACCTGCTTGATGAGCAGATCGAACTGCCCGACCTTCCCGGCCGCTGAGAAGAACGAGTAGGAACGGGTGATCGAGTTCCCCGCCCTCGAGAGGTAGAAGGTAACGTACTGGCCGGGAGCGAACGCGAAGCTGTCATCCCGGGCCGTACGGAAGGTTAGGACGTGGACCGAGGGTACGATGATCCGGTTCGACTCAAGGGTGAATTCCCTCTTGCGCGGTGTCTCCATGATACTGGACAAGGCGGCCAGCGGCTTACCGGTGCGCCGAAACGGTTCGGTGGACGGCCGTTGCCCCCTCGCGTGAGGGGCGTCCTAGCTCCCCGGCGGCCAGCGCTCGAGCAGTTTCTTCTCGACGATTGCCAACGCCTCGGAAAGGCTTGAGACCGCCATCCGTTCCTGGGCGGCAAGACGGGTCAGGGTAATCTTGCGGGGAACGTCGAAGTATCCGGCCGCCATCGCCCGTTGGAGCAACTCGGCCTGACGAGGAGTGAGCGCCTCTCTTCCAGTCGTGACCTCTGAGTGACGGACCGACTCGAGGATCACTCCCGGTGCGCGCTGTGACAACTGGTCGAGGAGTTGGCGTATCTTCTGCTCCGAAGCGATCACGACCCACGATGCCTCTCCGGCCCGTATCGTGAATGGAAAGCGTCGCAGCAGGTAGAGCTTCCGGAAAATCGGAATGAACGGGGAGGTGCGGTGGATCACTCGGAGGTGAACCTCCCGGGGCCCGGACGTGAGGAACTCCACCTTTTCCACCAGGTCTATGGCGTGGAGCTGGTCGGCCCAAGGGCCGGGTTCGGTTACGTGGAGGCGCACCTCGCTGAGGCTCCGACGCGCCCCCAGGTCAAGGTTGCTCAGCACCTCGATGGTCACGTCGGGGTGCTCCCGGGAGAAGCGGGCAATCCAAGCGGAGTCCGGGAGGGGCACCCGCAAGCGACAGATGCGCGTCGGCCCGGGAACGGGCTGGGGGGCTTTCGTCGGATGGACCCGTCGGGTCGTCCCCCGCGACCGGGCGAGCTGGGCGCGAGGGACCATGCCCCGCGAGCCGCCGGGGAGGGCATATTCGTTTCGGAGCCCCCGGAAGTCGAATCGGGGAATCCAATTCGCCGGAGCATCGTCCGCCGAACCCTCTAGGTCCGCGCCTTAACCGACGACACAACCATACCGTCGCGAAAGTCCCACGGAGAAAAAACGATGAACGCAATCGAAGCACAGGACCCACTAGACGAGCTAGAGCGTGAGAACGACGTCGCGGAGAAGTTGATCGAGCGTCTAGCGGAGATGGCGATAGTGTTGAAGGAGGGCCGGAACCTACCGCCCGGAGAAATCAGCGAAGGACTCCGCCTCCTCGAGCAGTATCGCACCGTGCATGCCGCTCGAGTCGACGTCGACCTGAAGGTCGAGGCAAGGCCCTGGGCGATGAGCACCTGCTTTCAGCATCTCGATGCGATCGCCAACGATCACCAGACGGAAGGCGATAGGATCGCCCGGGCCCAGGAGGCGCTGAAGGAGTTCACACTCGATCCTGAGGAAGCCAGGGCACGACTATCCCAGGCGTTGGCCGACCTGACAGAGAAGGACCACCAGAGCTTGGTTTACGAGAATGACTACCCCCTCTCCTGCCTCCGGGCCGCGCTCCCCGACGGTGCTGCTTCTCGAGTCTCCGCGGCGTTCGAGGCGACATCCTCCGCTATCGCGGACTTGGATGGGCACATCGTCCGGTATCTGGAGCATGCACCGGGAACGCCAGGGCATGGGTTGACCGTGCGCTGCAGCCGGGCGAACTGCGAGGCGAGCGCCGAGTCGCACGTGGTATCCTCGAACGATGGCCGATTGGGAATCGAGGTACCTCTAGGCTGGCAGGTGGCTCCCCAATCGCCGAACTTCAGTAAGGACCGGACCATCCGTCTAAAGGTCGATTTCTGTTGCCCGGCGCACCACGAGAAGTGTTTGGCGCACGAGGGAAAGGCGCTCCCCATGTGGATGGATGAGGGGGGTCTCGGGCCGCAAAGAGAAACGACTGCAGGTCGTGGGTCCGGTGGCTGCTGCGGACCGATCCCAGAGGATGCCCGGTGAGGCTCGACTTGCTTCCATCCGCAGTGGCTCCACCCATTCACCGCGCCGTCCCCTCCTCGGATGGCCTGCGACTCATCGCGTCCGGCATGGTGTACTTGCTCGTCGTGTGCGGCGTCGTGCTCGTCACGAGTGCCCAGTCGATCCTCGGAGGAGCGGCTTCTGTGCCGAGCCGCCTGTTCGACGATCGGGACCTGGTCGCCCTCTTCGGCTGGGTGGGAATGATGATCACCGGGGTGAGCGTCATCATCATACCTAACCACCTCGGAGTCCGTCTTCGACCGCTGTATCTCCCACGGCTTCACTTCGTTCTGGCGAACGTCGGGCTTGCCGGGTTCTTCGGTGCGGACCTTCTAGCGCCCGGGTCCGCTGCACCGGAGGTCTTCTTGGGGTTGGTCGCGGCTTCGTTCTTGATCTTCGGGCTCGGAGCACTCGCGACGGTTGCTCCCTTCGTTCATCTCTCTCGGTCCCGGTCAAGGGTCGCGACCACGACCTCAGGCGAGCATCGAACGACGGACTGAGCGACGCCTCTTCGTTCCGGGGAACTCGTCGAATTTCTCGACCCGGACGAATGAACTAGCGTGTCCAGACCAGTTCGATCGTGAGATGAGCGGTCGCTCCTCCTGCAAGGAATAAGACGCCGCAGCGAAGATTGCCGCGTCGATATCTCGAATCAGTCGTCCGTCTCTTTCTTCTGCTGACAGCCGCCGGTCTCCCACAGCGCGTGGCATCCTCGTGCCCGGACCGATCCATGGCTATCGTTAGAAGAAGGGCGGAGCGGTCTGCGGGAGGAATGCGAGAGCTCGTCTCGGGCCCACCCTCTCCGGATACCAGGCGGCTCTGCTCGTTCTACTACTACCACTCGGTGCCGTAACACGCGCCGCTCGGGCGTGCGACTCACTTGTAGACCGACTGGTAGGTCTTCCCCTCGTCGTCCCAGATCGTGATGCAAGAACCCTCGCATTCCGTTAAGCAGGCGTTGCAGAGAATGCAGTCGGGGCCCTGCTCGGCCACGGACTTCTCCGCACGGAATTGGAACTTCGCCGCGACCTCGGCATCGTCTATAACATCGGGGAATTCGGTGCGGACGTGCATCACGAACACGTTCACGGGGCAGACGTCGAAGCAGTGCCGGCAACCCGTGCACTTCTCGGTTTGGACCTTGACGTCCACGGATCTCATCCCCCCAGGCCCGGCATGCAACCGGCATGGCAGAGGGCGAGGTTCTGGGGAACGTTCAACCCCCCGGCAACCAGAGGCAACCGAAGAGCCAAACTGAGACAAGATCCCTGCGGGGCACGAGACGAAGGGCCGGTAGGTAGAGCCACCTCCCCTTCGCACACGGAACACCTCGGACCCAGTTTGTCGAGCTCCCACTGGAGCGCAAGAGCGTACATCGGAGCGGTGGGACGGTAGGATCCGGGCGGCTGAGCCCTCCAGACCTCCTCGTGACGTTCCACCAGTCGGCGAATCACGCTCTCTAGCACCTCGTGTTGGCTACGGAAGTGCGTCTTGGCCAGCGCATTCAACCTCACCCGCGTCCACTCGTTCGCCGGGCTGACGTTCTGGTTCCTCATCTTCCCTCTCTATTCCGTACGGTCAATACGAAGCGATTGGATAACGCCGGTCATGGAGGTCCTGTCCCGCTGCTAGCACGGAATTCCTTCACACGGGGGTCCGAGAGTTTCCGCCAGTCCCCACGGCCTCTGCGTCGACGCGTGATAACAGCAGTTCCGACTCCCTCGCGTGGGATCCGACGGTCACCCGGTCGGGCGGACCCGGGCCTACGATGAGCGGAGTGTCTTCCGATCGCACCCGCGTCGGAGCTACAAGAGCCACCCGTACGTCGAACGGATTGAGCTACAGGTCGGACCCGGCGCCGCATCGTTTTCGCGGCGGGAGCGAAGAGCATCTTCTGGAGATCGGGAACCATCTTCACCATGGTCACGATGAGCATCCAACGTCCTCCACGAAGACTCGGCCCTCACCTCAGCCGGTGGCCGGTCTCCCCTTCAACCCCGGAGGCGTTCCTCGAGGGACTCTCGGAGGACAGAGGCATTGCAGTGCTCGGCGTCGTGCGCAGCGAAGAGGAGGGTGACGACCCCGGAGCGCGCTTCCCGCACGAGTCGGTCGAGTAGGTCGGAGTGCTTCCCGAGTTCCGTGCGGTAGCGTCTCCGAAAGGCGGGGTACTTCTGGGGGTCGTGCCCAAACCAAGTACGAAGTCCCGGCGAAGGGGCGAGGTCCTTGAGCCACTCTGTGAGACGGAGACTCTCCTTCTTGAGTCCCCGCGGCCAGAGTCGGTCGATAAGGTAGCGCCGCCCATCGGTCGGCGCGGGTGGCTCATAGACCCGCTTGGTTTGGATGCTCATACGGGTTGCCTGCACGGATGAGAGACTATTGAATCATTTGTCGCGCGACACACTTTCGGTGCGTCACGATCGAGGACTCCACCTCTTCTCGGGCGTCACGACCCGCGACGTCCCACTCTGACGGCGGGGTCAGGACATTCCCCGCCTCCGGGCCACCCTCCCTCCGGCGGGCAAACCGCTCCGGTCGCATCGAATGTGCCGTCGACCTTGAAGATGGCTACTGTCCTCAAGAACCGTGTCTGGGTTCTGAGGAATGTGCGGCTTCCTCGGGAGGACCCCTACGGCTCGTGCCGGTTCTGCTCGGGCTCCCCGAGCTCCCGGTGCACCGCCCTTGCATCGCTGTCGGAAAGGTGCGTGTCGAACCAAGGGTAGACGGCATCTTCCTCGCGAGCGTTGTGAGCCCAGAGGACGTTGACGAGCTCGAACTCCAGATCCTCGGTCGACGCCAGCCCTTCGTCCAGCCGGAGTCGGATCCTTCGCAGAACCTCCTCGATCCGTCGGTGCTCGTCCAGCATCCGGTCGACCAAGGCGCGACGGGAGGGATCCGCTTCCGCAAAGACGGGGAAGAGAAGCCGCTCTTCGACCTCGATGTGGCGACTCAGGTCGGTCGCGAACCGCTCGAAGCGTCCGCGACGCTGAGCCGCCGCGGATACGGGAGTCGCCTGGAACTCCTCGAACTTCAGGTTGAGTTCTCGGTGGTCGTTCGACAGCAGATGCGACGGCAGCTCGTTCGTGTGGTTCATCGGCTGCTCCATCTTTCTCGAATGGTCCGGATCTCCTCGCTGGTCAGTCCCGGCAGGGGATTGAGTCCCCTGTAAAGGACCGGTACCGTACCGACCCCCCATGCAATGGCCACTCCGAGAAGGATGGCCCCCGAGAACGGCGCCAACCAACTGGTACCTACCCATCCTCGGGCGCCCGCCGTTGCGGCGGCGGCCACCCCGGCAACCCATACCACGGAGAGCGCCCAGAGCATGCGTCGGGTCCAGGCGTGGGAGATACGCTGGAACGGCGCGATCATCCCGAACCACATGGCCAGGATCATGAGCCCCACGAAGCCCAGGACGTTGACGAGTGCGTGGGCAATGACCAAGGTGTAATTCGACTCGGAGACCATCCAGAGGCCGATCGCTCCACCGACCAGAAAGAACGTCGCTCCCATCAGGTGTAGGCCGGCCTCGGCACGACGAGTCCGGGCCCGCCTCACGAGGATGATCAGCATGGAAACGAACAGGATCCCGAATGCGGCCTCGGGCGCCGCGAAGACGACGATGTCGCCGGTCGGGAGAGGAGGGGTTGCGAGCATACCGCTGGGAACGAGGATCGCGCCCGCGATGGCGAGGCCGGCGAGCAGGTAGACCAGCGGACGCGAAACGTCTGCGCCCAGGAACCGGGGCACGAGGCGGAGGCTGACCGCCGTGATGAGGAGAATGACGTGCCCGAGGACGAACAGGTGTACCGCGCCGAGCCACCAGCCATACCCGGGCCCCTCCGCAAATCCGGAAAGGACGAACATCCCTCCCGCGCTCACCGCTGATGCCCACGAAGCAAGAAAGAGGGGAACCGTGACGGCATCGCCCGGCCGGGCCTCGGGACCGGGAGTCTCCACCCGGGGTTGAAAGAGTCCGTAGGCGAAGAGACCGGAAACAGTTCCCACGCCGCCCAGGAACAACATCGCCCCGAGGGAGAAGACCCATCCCGGGATTGGAGGTGAGGTCGCTTCGGAGAGGCCGACGGCCCCGAGGACGAGTCCCCCCTCGGCGAGGAGGAACGCAGCCTGAGCAACCCATGGGGGTGGCTGGGGTCGCCGAGCGATCGTCGGAAAGAGGTGGAGAGCGAATCCGGCCGTTGTGAACCCGACGAAGCCGATGAGGAGAAGCCAGAGGAGAAAGTCCCAACGCACGGTGAGTGCCCCTACTCCCGAGCCCAGCAGCAACACGGCACCTGCCGCCGCGAGATGGACCAGAGCTGAGGTGAGAAACTGACGGGAAACAGCGGAGAGTGGCACGCCTCGCTAAGCGCTGGCGGACCTATATTCTCCGCTAGGCCCGCTCCGTGTCTCCGCCCTGACCCTCCAGCCTGCGCCGCACACGATGCTCTTGGACGTGCGTCGGTTCAGGGGCGACAGCGCTCTTTCGACCCGTAGAACTTCGATTGTGCAGATCGGCGTCGGAAGAGACTACGGACCACCACACGGATCGCTGGCCATTCGCGTCCGTCATCAGGAAAGTGGTTCGTAGTAGTACTCGCCCGCCGACCGCTGCTCTCGATCGAGGGCCGAGCCTTCCTGGTTGATCCGCGGGCGTAGGGTTTCCGCGTCGCGGCGGAAGGTGATGTCGATGTTCCGCAGGAGGCGGTTCATCCCCTCCCGCATCGGAAAGGGGCCCTCGCCCAGACCGGCGGCGCCCGCATCGCGGGAGGAGAAGACCATCAACGCGTCGCACGCGATGTCGAGGAAGTACACGTCGTGGTCCACGACGAGGGCCGACA
This sequence comes from Thermoplasmata archaeon, assembly GCA_035532555.1. NCBI lineage: Archaea > Methanobacteriati > Thermoplasmatota > Thermoplasmata > Thermoplasmata archaeon. Next base: position 40,714 of record DATKQS010000024.1, read on the forward strand.
TCGCTTGGCGTTCCACCTGGCGTCGGATCAGGCGCGCCATGGACATGCGCTCGTCGGCGTCCAGATAAGCGGAGGGCTCGTCCAGAAGATAGAGTTGCGCGGGGCGCGCGAGGGCGAGCGCCACGGCCGCCCGTTGGAGCTCTCCGCCCGAGAGATCGGGGAGCGCGACGTCGAGCACCTCGTCCAGGTGAAGGCCGGGAACCAAGTCGCGCTCGAAGAGCGCCGCGTCGAACGTCGGATCGGCCGCGAGGGCCACCATCCGCTCGCGTAGGCTCGCCTTGTGGGTCGCGCGGAGGTACTGCGGCTTGTAACTGACGGTCACCGAGGCCGGAGGTGCGCCCCGGGTGGGGGATTCGACCCCGGCGAGCATGCGGACGAAGGTGGTCTTGCCGGTGGCGTTCGGCCCGACGATTCCCACGGTCTCCCCCTTCGCGAGGCTCCCGGCGCCGACGGAGAGATGGAACTTCGGGAACTCTTTCTCGAGTGGGGGAAACGACACGATCGCATCGAGGCGGGTCGTGGGCTTGGGCGGATGCGCGACGAAGCGGATCGGGTCCGTGCGGAAGCGGACGTTCTCCTCCCGCAGGTAGCCCTGAAGGTAGGTGTTGATCGCGGTGCGCATGGGCATCGCGCGCGTGATGACCCCGAAGGCCGAGGACTCCCCGTACAGCAGATGCGCCTGGTCGGCGAGGTAGTCGAGCAGCGCGAGGTCGTGTTCGATCACGAGAACGCTCTTGCGCTCGCCGAGGCGGCGCAACGTCCGCGCGATCTGGAGGCGATGGACGATGTCGAGGTACCCCGAGGGCTCGTCAAAGAGGTAGAGATCGGCCTCGGTGGCGAGCGTCCGCGCGATCGCGGCGAGCTGGAGCTCTCCGCCCGAGAGCTCGGAAAGAGGTCGTTCGGCCCTCGCGCTCAGCCCGACCGAGTCGAGGGCCGGGGCGGCCTCGCCTCCGCCGGCCGCCACATACGCTTCCGCGGTCATCGGCTCATCCGCGATCCGATCCACGTACTGCGGCTTCACCACCGTGCGCAACTCGCCCCGAGCGATCTTCTGGAAGTGGGCGTGCAGGGTTGTCCCGCGGTAATGCTCGACGACGGCCTCCCACTCCGGACGCTTCGTGTAGTCTCCGAGATTGGGGATCTCGACACCGGCGAGAATCCGGAGCGCCGTGGACTTCCCGGTTCCGTTCGGACCCAGGAGTCCCGTGATCCCCTTGCTGGGAGGCGCGGGGAGCCGGTAGAGGCGGAACCCGTTGTAGCCGTACCGGTGCACGATCTCCGATTCGTCCGCCTCGGGGGTGTTGAGGATCTTGATCGCGTCGAACGGGCACTTGTGGATGCAGATCCCGCAACCGATGCACAGGGTCTCGGAGATGATCGGCTTGCCGGTGGGCCCCTCGACGATGCAGGCCTGCCCCATTCGGTTCACCGGGCAGTACTCCGCGCACTCCCACTGGCACTCCTTGGGGTGACAGCGGTCGTTCAGCAGGATGGCGATCCGGCTCATCGCTCACTCCTCCCGACGATCGTCGACGACCCGGCCGTCCCGCATCGTGATGTGCCGGTGGGAGCGGGCCGCCACCTCCGGATTGTGGGTGACGGTCACGACGGTCGCGCCGGAAGCGGATCCGACCGAGTCGATCAGGGCGAGGACGGTCTCCGTCGCTGCGCTGTCGAGCTCCCCGGTCGGCTCATCCGCGAGCAAGAGGCCCGGACGGTTCGCGAGCGCCCTCGCGATCGCGACGCGCTGTTCCTCTCCGCCGGAGAGCTGATGCGGGAACGAGCCCGCGCGGGGAGCGAGACCTACCTCCTCGAGGAGCTCGTCCGCCCGGTGGGCACGCTCGGCCCGGTCCACACCGGCGGCGCGCATGGGCAGTTCGATGTTCTCGCGGGCGGTCATCGTGGGGAGTAGGTAGAAGCGCTGAAAGATGAATCCAATCCCCGTCAGGCGCAGGTGGGCCCGCTCTCGCTCGGAGCGCCCTCCGACGGGCCGTCCGTTCCACCGGACCTCTCCGGCGGTCGGGGTGTCAAGCAGCCCGAGCATGTTCATCAGCGTCGTCTTTCCGCATCCGCTCGGGCCCGCGACGCTGACCCGCTCCCCGGGTTCGAGGGTCAAGGAGATGTCTCGGAGGGCATCGACAGGGGTCGTCGAAGGAAGGTAACGCTTCCACACCCGGACGATCTCGATGGTCGGAGCCGGGCTCAGCGGGTTCATCGCAGCGCCTCCACGATGTCCAGGCGCATCGCCGAGCGCGCGGCGAGGCCGCTCGCGAGGCAGGCGAGCGCCAGCACGCCGGCCGCGATCAAGCCGAGCAGGATCGGGTCGTACGTCGCGAGCGACGCGGCCTGCTTCACGGCGCCCGTCCCGTACGCCGCGAGGATCGAGATCACGATCACCCCGAGCGCCGTACCGCCGACGATCCCGGCCGCCGCGAGAGCCTCTCCGCGGGCGAGAATGCCGACCGCTATCCAGCGGGGCGGCAGACCGAGGGCCCGGCGGATCCCGATCGAACGACGCTCCGACTCCACGCGCCGGATGAGGACGATGGCGAGAAAGATGAGCCCGACCGCAAGACCCACGGAGGACAGGGCCAGATAGAACCCGGTCAGGATCGCGTTGGCGTTCTCGAGTTGCTGCGCCTGCTGCAGCTGGGTGGTGACGCCGTAGTACGGGACGAGCGACTGGATCTGAGCGGCGACCGCATTGATCTGGGACGGATCGTTCTCGGCGGTCCCGCTCAGAGCGACCTGGACCGTGTCCGAGGCGTCGAGGAGGGAGGAGGGAGTCGCGCTCGTCCGCGCCCAGCCCGTCAGCACTTGGAGATCGGACAGGGGAACGATCACGGCGAACGCCCCGGTCGGGCCCAGAAGGGATGGCGGGACTCCGAACACCCCGGTGACGCGGTAGGCGGTACCGAGGCTCTGATTCGCGGAGGGCGACAGCACGATCGACTGGCCGACCCGGATGCCCGACGCGGCCTCGAACGGGGTGGAGATGAGGACATCGAGGGTCGTCGGCCCCGCGTACGTCCCGTTGGCGTAGTGGATCAGGTCGGTCGGATCGCCGAGCGGCAGCGGAGACGGAAACAGGCCGGCCTCGGATGGGCCGAGGGTCGGAGTGAACTGATCGGGGATGACCCCCTCCGCCAGCACCGCGGTCGGGGTGATGCCTCCGGCGTAGATGTCGATCGGAACGCTGAGCACCGGGGAGGAGGCCGCGACGCGCGGGATCGCATTGAACTCCGAAACGAGCCCATGGGACAACGAGACCCCGTGCATCCCGGCCGACGACACCGAGATCACGTACCCGGTTTGCTGCAACTGGGCAATCTCGTGCGCCGACACTCCTCCGCCCACCGATACGAGGATCACGGGGAGGGCTACCGCGACCGCGATCGCGATCGCGGCGAGCACGATCTGTAGGCGGGAGTGGCGGGTCGGGCTCCGCCAGGAGATCGATCTCATGGCGCGCGCAGCTCCTCGGCGATCGGCAGCTGCATTGCCCGGGCGGCCGGCGCGATGCCGGCGACGAGGCCTATCGCGACGACGATCGCGACGCCTGTCCCGATCACCCCGAAATCGAAGGAGACGAAGGAGAACCCGGCCGGGAGCCCGCTGACTCGCTGGAGCAGGATGATGTTGAGCGCGTTGGTGGCGAGGAAGGCGAGCGGCAATCCGATCGCGAGACCGATGAGGGAGAGGAGGACCGATTCCTCCACGACCATCCGCCCGACGGAGGCTCGCGTGTGGCCGATCGCGCGACGCAGCGCGATCTCCCGGGAGCGATCGTCAACGCTCATCAGGACGACGGTGGTCGTGAACAGCGCCGCCACCACGAGACCGATCGCGCCGACGATCTCCCCGAACGTGCGGTAGAGCGAGACCGCGTCCTGGATGGCCCCCAGGATGCTCTGGAGCGTGAAGACGCTCAGTTGGGGGAACGCTCCTGCGATCCGGGTCGCGTCCGCGGATGGATTGGATGCGTTGTATAGGTGGATGAGGATCAGCGAGGCGTAGTCCGTCGACGCGTGCGCGCTTCCGAGCATCGTCTGGAGCTCGGAGAGGTAGAAGAACCCGAGGAACGCCGATGGCAGAAGCCAGAAGGGCCCCGAGATGCCGACGACCCGGAACCCCGTCGCCTGAGCATACCATCCTTGCACCTGCGTGGGACCCGAGGCAGACGATGGGCTCGCCCACACGAGGTCGCCCACGTCCACATGCATCACCGACGCGAGGCCCTGATCGAGCACGACCTCGCCGGTCGCGGGGCCGTTGTACGTCCCGTTCGCGTAGTGGGGATCTCCGGGGTAGGTGAACCCGGGTCCGGAGTAGAGCGTCGGGACCTCGATCCCGGTGTTGTCGGAGGGAATCCAGCCCACGGATCCCGATCCGGTCAGGGCCCACGCGCTCGGGATCGCGCTGCCGTTTTGAGAGCTGTTCGCGGCGGCCCATAATGACGCATTCCCGAACACGAGATCGCTGAGGAGCCACGGGCTCGCGACCTCGACGTTGGAGTCGGTCGCCGGGATCTGCTTCGAGAGGGGGTGCGCCTGCAGGATGGGGGGGAAGGTCGACGAGGAGAGGCTCGTGTTCGCGCTCGTCGAGAGCAGATCGATGCCGCTCGATGTGGCCAGCTGGGTCGAGTTCGTCTGGATGCCCGAGGAAAGGGCGAGGAGGAGGACGACCAGTGCGGCCGCAAGACCGATGCCGAGCGACGCCAGGCTCGAGCGACCGGGTCTTCGCCGGATCGCATCGAAGGCCGGGTGCACGGCTACCTCGCCCGACCTACGACTCCGATGGTCGACGGAGCTCGCCGAACGTCGTCTCGTGCGAGGATTCGACGTTGTACTTGTGGATCGACTCTTCGCTGACGGTTCCTACGCGCACGACGACGTGGTCCGGTATCTTGGGAAACCGGGCGGGGAGATCGGCGAGCAGATCGCGCATCACGTCCTCGACGAACTTCGGATTGCGGTGGGCGTTCAGGACGAGCTGGGCCTCGTCTCCGCGCTTGAGGATCGCGTAGGTCGGCGAGGACTGGGCGTGCTCGATTGCCTCCAACAGATGCGTGGCATCGACCTCGATCCCCGGTGGGAGCTCGAACAATAGACGCGTGCGGTTGCGCTGGTTGTGGGTGATCATCGGCAGACCCTTCAGCGAAGGATCCGCCAGCAGCGGGTACTCGGCCGTCAGGCGCTCGCGGCACGTCTCCATCGCGCAGGGACACGCCGTCATCCCGACGGCCTCGGCGCCGATGCCCCGGGTCAGGGTCACCTGGCCGTCGGCCCCCCGGTGGGCGCGGGTCTCGGCGAGGATGGTGAAATCCTCGAAGCTCTCTCGCCCCGGAGCGATCCCCTTCCTGAGGAAGAACTCCGCCTCCGCACTGACGGTCGCGTCGTTCGCGTATTGGTGCCGTACGAGGAGCTCCTCGGCGATCTTGGCGCACGCGGCCTCGAAGCTCTCCACGGGCTTCTGCGCGGTCCAGTCGACGATCTCCGCCAGGAGCTCCGCGTTCCGAGAGAGATCGGATCCCTTGCGGTGGGCCGGAAGGTCGACCGCGACGCTGAAGCTCGCGCTGAGGACGTGGTCGATCCCGTCGCGGATGACGTGGATCGGTTTGCGGATCCCGGTGATCCCGACCTGGCGGAGCTCGTACCGCCCGCGCGTCGGCGCCATCGCGTGGACGTCCTTCATCGGTCGCTCCACGAGAAGAGGGTCTTTAACTCGTTCCCCCGGCGCTCTAGCACGGACACCCGGCGGGAGTACGCCTTATACGAAGCGTGCCGGTGTACACCTTCGTATGTCCGAAGACGTGCCGTCCCCTCCCGTCGCTCCCGCCAGTACACCCGCTTCCGCGCCCGGGGCTTCCCCCGTGGTCACGGGGCAGGGCGGGCTCTACGCGGAACGGGAAGCGAAACTCGTCGCCGAACTCAAGAAGATCTACGACCCGGAGATCCCGATGAACATCGTCGATCTCGGCCTCATCTACGGGTTCGATTGGACGGGCGATGATGTCGTCCTCCGAATGACCCTGACCGCGCCCGGCTGCCCGGTCGCCGGGATCCTCGCCGACGAGATCAAGGCCGCGATGGAGAAAGTGCCCGACGTGCACTCCGCCAAGGTCGATATGATCTGGGATCCCCCCTGGACGCCGGACCGGATGAGCGACTTCGCGAAACGCCAGTTCGGATACGCGTGATCCCCCCGGCGAACCGTTAAGGCAGCCGACCGGTCGGACAGGCTCGCATGCCCGGAATCGAGAGCGAGTGGCGCAAGGCTATCGAGGAGGAGCGCGCGCTCAAGGACGAGTTCATGGCCCGTCATACGGAGTCACCGTTCGTGGCCGAACGGGTTCCCTTCAACCCTCTGAACTACTTTCCGGTCGACGCCAAGTACCGCCTGCCGGCGCGGCTCGAGCGCCGAGCGACCCCCGAGGAGGCGTTCCTGCGCACCAACCGCGACGGTTCCGCCGTCATGCGGTACCTGGGGGACCTGGTCTTCTCCCTGGAAGGACACCGCCATCGTCTTCGGGTCTACCACGCGGGGGAGGGAGTAGGGACGAGCGTCTTCGTACCGTTCCGCGACCGCACGAGCGGAAAGGAGTCCTACGGACCGGGACGCTACCTCGTCTTCACCTTGACAGAAGACGACCGCTACGATCTCGATTTCAACGCCGCGTTCAATCCGTACTGTGCGTACACGGACGCCTACGAATGTGGCTTCCCGCCCGCCGAGAACGATCTGCCGATCGCCATCCGGGCCGGGGAGAAGGCCTGGTTGAAAGACGCGAACCCGAGCTCGCCCTCCGGCGCGATCCTCGAGATGACTCGCAGGCAGCTAGCCGCCCGGGCGCGCAAGCCGGCGCCGAAGACGCCGGCCAAGGCCCGACCGCGCCGCGCAACGACGGCGGGCCGGCGCCGTACTCGCTCCTGAGCGGGAAAGACTCAAGCCACGCCATCGTATTGCAATCGCCGACGGCTGTGGAGTCAGCCGCCGCGCTCACGCGCGGGAACCGCCCTCGACGCCAATGACTCCTGGGAGGAGGAAATGGGTGGAGCAAGGCGGAACGTGACACGTGCCGAGCAGAGCGTGTCCTCTGAGAAGATCGCCCTTTCGGCGGAACTACGCAGGGCGCTTGCGCCTTGGATCGACGTGGACGCAGTGGATGGGGAGGCGTTCGAGGCGTGGCTCTTCACGGTGCTCGCGATCCTTCCTCGCCCCGACTCACCCGCGGCCGTGAAGGACGGGGATCGGGTCCGGGCTCTCTCTCTCGCGCTCGTCCACGCGGCGCAGGAGCGCGCGGTGAGCCACTTTCAAGCGGCCGAATATTTCCGCGACAACCAGATGCTTGCACGACGGGTCAAGGCCTTGGAGGCGATCCTGAGGGCAGCGAAACAGCGGGGATTCGCGAGCCCGGAGCCCACCGAAGATGCCCTCGGAAGCCGCGCCGCTGCCCGGTACCTGCCTCGCGGGAACGAATCCGAACCGTAGACCTCCGTCGGCGCCTATAGCTGCGGGATGATGGCGATGGCTCCGTTGAGCACAAACTGAATCGCGACCGCCGCGAGCAACAGGCCGAAGATCCGGGTCATCGCCATGACGCCCACCCGGCCGAGGCCGCGCAGGATGATCTGGCCGTACCGGAAGATTACGTACGTCGCGATCCCCACGATCACGATCGCGATGAAGGTCGCCGAGATGCCCAGAGCGTCGCTCGACGCGCTCGACTCATAGATCATCACGGTCGAGATCGCGCCGGGGCCGGCGAGGAGCGGGATCGCGATGGGGAAGACCGCGACCTCGTCCCGTGCCTGGGCCGCGTCCTCCCGATCGGCGTGCGTGAGCTTGGTCGGTCCAATCTCCCCCCGCAGCATGTCGTAGGCGATGATGAACAACAGGATCCCGCCGGCGATCTCGAACGCTGGGAACCCGAACCCGTAGGCCGTGAACAGGAACCGACCGACCAGGGTGAAGGCGACCAAGATCCCCGTCATGATCAGGACGGCTCGGCGCAGGATCCGCTCTCGGTCCTCCGGGGAGAACTCGCTCGTCAGACCGACGAAGAACGGGAGCGTTCCGACCGGGTCCACGACGACGAACGTACTGGCGACGACCGCCAGGAGGAAGCCGAGATCGTTCATCGTGGACGCCTCCCTCGTTCAGAGGGTCGGTAGCCCTTCTTTAAGCGTTACTCTGCCGGCCGTGCGGCGGCAGGGCATGGGGCTAGCGGACACCCACCAGGACCCGGTTATCGAGATCCTGCCAGAGAACGCCGACCTCGCGGAAGCCCGCCGTGACCAGCGCGCGCCAGTGCAGATTCAATCCCGAGGCGGGGTCGTTGCCGTGCGCGTGCGGGTATCGACGCTCGTGCTCGGCCCACTCTTCCCCGAGGCCGGGCTCCTTCGAGACCTCCCGCCACCACTCTGACCACGGCCGAGCATCGGCCAGGGCACGGTCGCGAGCCCGGTGATGACGGATCTCCCCGGCGAGGCGAACGATCCGGCTCTTGCTCCCCGGGTCCGCAGGCAGACTATCCCCGTTGAGGAAGATCGCCCCCGGTCGAAGTCGTCGCGCAAGTCCCTTGTAGAACCGGCGAAGCTCGGGAGGCTTCAGCCAATGCAGCGCGGTCGTCGAGACGGCCGCGTCGAAGCGCCCGCGGGGCACCGATCGGTCCCAATCCGGAGCCCGCAGGTCCGCATCGACCCACGTCAACCGATCGTGGACGGTTCCGAGCCCGTTCCGACCGATCGCGAGCAGGACGGGATCGTGGTCGATCGCGACGACCCGGGCGCCGGGGCAGCGTCGGAGGACCCGTTCCGAGAGAGAGCCGGTGCCGCAGCCGATGTCCAGCGCGCGGAATCGGGACGGGAACGCGACCGACAGGATCTCGGTCATCGCCTCGAACCGCGCCTCGCGCTCGGGGATGTGCAGCGCCTGCATCTCGTCCCAGCTCTGCCGCAGGGCCTTCCAGTTCGGCGATCGGGTCCGAGTTCGCGTTCGTTCCATGGTGTCGGATGGACCGGCGAGGAGATACCCTTGACTCGGTGCGGCTTCCGCAGGTGGGAGGCCGGGCTCGAGGTCTACAGCCCGGGAAGCGCCACGACGGCGCCGAAGGGGACCCGCACGGGTTGTGGCATGACCCAGAGCACGGGGAACGGAGGAGCTCGCTCCGGGAACGTGCCCTGCCCATCCGTGAGGTACACCAACCCGGTCGGACGGATCGCGCCGGAGCGCGAGGCCCACTCGAACGCGGGGCGGAAATCCGTACCTCCGCGCCCGTGGAACTCGAGAGGGACGGGAACCCCGGGTCGGATCTCTCGCACGGATCGGACTGCGTCGTCCGCCTCGAGGACCACCAAGCGGCCGGATCCACCCACGAGATCCGCGATGCCTTGGACCTCGGAGAGGAATGCGCGCGCGCTCGCCGGATCGATGGAACCGGAGGTGTCGATCGCGATCGCGAGGGTGCCCACGGACCGGGTCCGAGTGCCGGGGAGGATGAGCCCGACCGAAAGATAGCGTCGGTTCGGCGGGATCCACGAGTAGTCTTGTGCGTACGCACGCTGCAGGAAGCGGACCAGCTCCGATCGCCAGTAGAGCTGCGGGCGGCCGATCGATGCGAGGATCTCTTCGGCCGCCTCTCGGCCCTCCCCCGTGTAGGCCATCGACTGCGCCGCCTGGACGATCCGGTCGCGCCAGCGCTCCTGGAGATCGCGGCCCGAGCTCGCTTCCCCGGACGGTTCCTGCCAGCACTCGGCGATGTCCGCTACGATCGCATCCTCCGGCGGGTTCTCCTCGGGCGGCGGCAGGAGGGCGTAGATCTCTTCGGTCGAGCGATCCCGTGCGAGATCGACCGGTGCCTTGAGCGGCAGGACCTCGCGATAGTCGTAGGCGCTCCGAAGGAACAGCGGGACGAGGGAGAGATCGCTCGCGCTCTGCCACTTGCGCGCGTCGCGCCCTTCGCCCCGCCACGGGTGCCCGAGAGCCCAATGCAGCAGCACGTGGAGGAAGTGGCCCTCGAGCCGCATCGGGGGCGCCGTTCGAACGAAATCGGGGCGGTAGTACAGGACCCGACCGTCGCACGCGATGCTGCGCACCGTCGTCGACTCCTTCCAGGGCATTCCGAGTGCGAGTACGCCGAGGAACGGGTTGCGCATGAGGAAGTGGAAGCGCGCGCCCTCCAGGATCCGCGCGGCTTCGAGATCGAGAGTCGACTCGAGGGGTGCGACGACCGGCGACTCCGGCCCACGAGATGGGCGCGCCGCGCGAGGGCCGGACCGCCGTCGCGCTCGGGCCATCAGCCCAGCGCCTCGACGTTCTGCGCCGCCCACGCGCGGAACGCCGGCAGCTGGGCGGCGGAGGGGTTCGCGCGCACCAGGTCCCGTATGAGCAGTACCTCGAGCTCGCGGAGACCGTTCTTGCCGAGCGCTTGCGCGTATTCAATCATGCGCGGCACCCGGCCCTTCTCGCGCGCGTAGCGAGCCACGAGCCCGGTGACGACCGCGTAGCCCGTCGCAGGGTCCGGCGGGATCAGGTCGGCCCCGGCGATGATCTTCTCGAGACTCGGCCGCGCGTTGAGCGACTTGCGGAAGAGATCGAACTCGGTCGCGGGGCCCGCTCCGACGCATCCCTCGATCGCCGCTCGCATCTCCCGGTCTCCGAGATCGAGCGCGAGGACCCGGCTGACCATCTCCCAGGTGCGTGGGCAGGGGTACGCCTTCGAGCTCCCCGGTGACTGGGAGAGAAGCGTGGGCCGGAACTCCAGGAATGCGATGACGGACGGATCGATCCCGGCGCCGAACGCCCAGCTCTTCCAGCTCTCGAGGTCGGGGACGAGTTCGAGGTGTTCGAACCGGGAGAGCAGCGCGGAGGGCATCGCGTGAGCGATCGACTGGTCGCTCTCCCGGTTCCCGGCCGCGACCACGTACCAACCCGGAGGAAGGGAGTACTCCCCCACCTTGCGGTCGAGAACGAGCTGGTAGACGGATGCTTGTACGAGCGGAGGAGCCGCATTGAGCTCGTCCAGGAACAGGATCCCCTTGCCGCCCGACGGCAGGAACTCCGGGGGCGCCCAGCGGACCTTCCCCCGATACGGCACCGGGAGCCCGCGAAGATCGACCGGATCCATCAGGAGCATCCTCAGATCGATGACCCGTAGGTTCCCGGCCTCCGCGATCTGGCGGACGATCGAACTCTTGCCGACGCCGGGGGGCCCCCAGATGAAGATCGGCGGCCACTTCGCCTCCAGATGCGCTTCGAGCACGCGACGCAGCTCCGGAGCCGTGACTCGACCCCCGTACTCTCCCGCGGAGAGCCCGGCCTCGTCGAGTGCGGTGGCGAGCGAACCCGGGTCGCTCACGGATCCTCGGTGTCGCCGGCGCGCACGTTGGGGAGCTCTTCGGTCAACGCCATCGTCACGAGCTCCGTAGAGAAAGCGCTTCGCAGGCGATCGCGTGCGCGGGCGCAGCGGGCCGCGAACGCGCTCCCCTCCGCGGCGAGCGCGGGCATCGCGTGGCCGACGTAGGTGCCGAGCGTGGCCGCGAGGCCGGTCGGGAGGTGCGCGTCATCCGCGTCGAGCTGGAAGTACAGACGGCTCGGAGACCCATCCCACGACATATCCCCGAGGCGAGGGAAACGCAGGAATCGCAGTTCGACGCCGTCCTCGTATCGGATCGTTCGCCCGCGCAGGGCCGATTCGATCGGTCCCCTCGGGAGATCGTGCACAAGGGCCCGGAAGAGGCGGGCATCTTCCCCGCTCGGGACCTTCGCAGACCCTCCGGGAATGTCGATGTGCGGAGGAATGGGTTCGATGAGGGCATCGAGCATCTTGGCGAACCCCGCCACCCCAGCCTCCCCTTGGCTGATCCCAACGGACTCCTCGTCGGGCACGATGGGAGACTCCTCGGCGAGATCCGCGAGGAAGGGCTTGAGCTCCTCGAAGCGCCCGGCGATTCGTTGGCAGCAGCCGACCCACCGGGCGAGCCAGGCCGAGGGGGAGGCGGCAGTCGCGGCTGGATCGAGCGTGGAGGTGGGGACATCGGCGATGGCGGTGACCGAGGCCCACGGTGCATAGCGTCGGCCGACCTCGATCGCCTGTACTGCGAGGACCAATTCTCGAAGCTCCGCGAAGAACCGCTCTGCGGTGTCGGTCTCGCCGGCTTTCTCTTCATAGAAGCTGATCAGCGCCGGCTTCGTCCAGGCGGATTCGCCTCCCTCCCCAGAGAGATGCGCGAGCCAACGGATCAGTCCGGGGCCGACCTCGAGCGAGCGGATCGCACGATCCGCTTCGATCCAAGCTCCGGCTCCTTCCGGTACCGATGGGCCGTGGGAAGTCGTCGCCTTCGAAGGGGGCTTGGGCACGTCGACCTCCTCAGGCGGCGCGGACGGGCGCGGCTCCGGACGAGCCCTCGCGCAGGAACTTGATCCCCACCACGATCACCCAGAGGAGCGCCGGCGCGACGACCAGCCGCTCCCACCCGCCGTGACCGAGGAGCCAGGAGAGGTTGAGGCCGAACATGACGAGCGCGATCGCGGTCACGAAGAATCCCACGATCGACGGGATCGTCCACGCGTGCCAGTGGGAATCATCCCAGCCGGCGAGGCCCACGAAGAGTAGGGTGAACCCGGCCGCGATGAACGCGAGCGAGGCGGCGGATATGTGAATCGGATAGTTGAGGTGCTCGTTGAAGATCCCGACGCCGATCGCTCCAATGCCGACGAGCGCGTAGGTGATGACCCCGAGGCGTCCGAACGCTCCGGGCGGCACTCCCCGGCGCATCGCCATCAGGCCAATCAGGACGAGCGCGCCGAGCGCGATCGCCGAGAGGTTGAGCATCCAATAGTACGGGAACGCCACGAGCGACGGGTCGCCGAGATTGCTGATCGTATTGTTCTGGAAGCTGTAGTTCTGGCCCTGCGCGATCAGGATGAGCGCCTCCGCGGTCGTCACGACGGCGAACTGGATGGGGCCGACAATCATCGCGATCGCCCCCGTGCGCTGGCCCTGGTCGAGGCGGCTCGTGCTCATGATCCGAGGCGTTCCGAGCCGACCACCATCATAAGCTTCCCGGCGAGGAAGCCGTCGCAGGGGCAGGGGTTCGTCGTGGGCGGACTGGGCGCTCCCGGTGGGTGAGCCCGCCGCTGTGCCAGGTCACGATGATGATCGTGTAGAATGCGTACCCGGCGTACGTCGGATTGTACTGGGCGATGCTCGCGGCCACCGAGAAGATGCCGGCAATCAGGAAGGAGGTCTGGGCGGTCCTCTCGAGGGAGAGCCGATCGGCCGTCGGGTGGGCGAGCTCGGGCTTGCCGCTGACGTGCAGCGCGATCAGGCCCATCGTCATTCCCGCCGCGCACTGGACCGCGGAATACAGCGCGACCGTGACCCCCGTGGACCCGTAGAGGCCGTTGAGGCCGGTCACGAACGGCGTCACCGCGATGAACATGAGGAACGCGATGTTCGTCCAGTTGAGAATGGCGTCGACGCCGCGAATGTGCCGGAAGATCCGGCGGTGGAGCGTCCACCACACGGCGATGACGAGGAATGCGACGACGTAGCTGATGAACAGGCTCGTCTCCGAACCAAGGAATCTGGAGATGGCCACGCCGGTGGGCAGGCCGGCGTAGGGTGGGGAGTTCAGGGCCACCGCCGAGGGAATCGACAGGTTGATGACGAGCAGGGTCATCGCGAACGCGAATACGCCGTCGCTCAAGGCGAGGAGGCGGCCGGTGTCCTCGGTGATCGCGACCGAGTCGGCGGTGCGGATAAAGTCCGGTACGAGCTCGTCCTTCTCCCGCCCCACGAAATTCCGGGAGCGTCTGCCGGTACTTCAACCGCATGGCCCATGGCACGCGCGCCGGCGTGCTGAAGTCCTCCGGCAGAGCCATTAAATCGCCCGCCGGGCTCCGCCTGGGAATGGTAGCAAAGCGCACGGCCCAGGCGGTTTGGGAAGGGGATCTGGCGAAGGGACACGGTCACGTCACCGGGACGAGCGGGGGACTTCCCGATGTCGCGGTGAGCTGGGCCTCGCGTACCGAAGCCTCCGGGGGAAAGACGAGCCCCGAAGAGCTCCTCGCGGCGGCGCATGCGGCCTGCTTTTCGATGGCGCTCTCCGCGGGTCTGGGGCGGATGCAGAAGCCTCCCCAGCGGCTCGAGGTAAGCGTCACCGTCACGTTCGACAAGGTCGGGGAAGCGTGGAAAGTGACGACGAGCGAGGTCACGGTCGTCGGCACGGTTCCCGGCATTTCCGCCGAGGAGTTCGAGAAGGCCGCTCAAGGTGCCGGACAGAACTGCCCGATCTCCGGAGCGCTGAAGGGCAACGTGGCCGTCACGGTCCACGCGAAGCTCGCCTAGACTGCAATCACGCCGGCTCGAGGTCGGCGAAGACGAACCCGTCGCGCTCCACGACCGCTCCCGGTCGCACGGCGACGGGGGCCCGGAACATCGGGCCGTCGGAGACGAACGTGTGGAACTCTCCGTTCTCTCCGCAGGGATCGACCCCGGCCGGCAGTTCGCACAGGAGGGTCTCGTCGAACGACCGCCCCGCGAACGTCCCGGGAAGCTTCCGGGAATCGACGGCGACGATCGTGGCGCGCATCCCACTCGCGATCATCTCGTGGGCGAGGTCGCGGGTGGCGCGTCCCCATAGGGGGAAGACCGGTCGGATCCCGGTCCCGCGGAGCTTGTCCTCTCGATAGCTGCGGATATCCTCGAGGTAGAGATCCCCGAAGACGATCCGGCTCACCCCTTCCCCCCTCAGTCGCGCGATCATCGCTCCCATCCGTTCCTCGTAGATCGCGTTGGGGCACGGGAACGGGATCGATACCGGATAGAGCGGAAGCCCGGCCGCATCCGCTTGGCGTTCGAGCAGTTCCTCCCGCACCCCGTGCATCGATACCCGCGCGAACGTCTCCGTGATCGTCGTGAGCAAGCCGACGATCTCGAGTTCGCCCGCACGACGGGCCAGATGGAGCGAGTACGCGGAGTCCTTTCCGCTGCTCCAGGAGACCACGGCCCGCGGGCGATCCTCCGATCGTCGCTCGACGCCGGTCGGGTCCGTCGCACGCGTCGTCGTGCCTCCTCCCCTCAGAAGTCCCCGAGACTGCGCTGGGCGTCCCGGCGGGCCGCCGAGGCGGCGCTCGCGGTGGTGGGTCGGGCCGGCGCGGCCGCCGCTCGCGGCACTTCCTCGTCCGGCGCCAGGAGCTCCTCGACGGCGCGGCTCTCGGGCTCCACGTGCCGCAGGTAGGCGATCTCCTCTGGGGTCAGCTCGAGGTCCCGGACCAGAGAGCGTTGGGTGTTGCGGAGAGGGCTGCCGGTGGGTCCGCTCGACGCCGGCCGCAAGAAATCCTCCAAGAACGGAAGACCGACCTCACGCACCTTCTCCCGCGAAAGATGGAACGCTCCACCGTACTTGCCCGCGATCGATTCCCGCAAGGCCCGCGCGCCCCTCGAGCGGCCCATCTCCCCGAGGAACTCGGGAAAGTGAGCCGGTCCGGTCGAGGTGCCGGGGCGATCGCGGACGCGGATGCCAACTCCGCCGGTCATCAGCTCGGAGGCGTAGCTCCACAGTCCGTAGTTCCTCCAGCGACGCGCGCGGTTCAGATACAGATCGGCGTGGGCGAGAGGGACGTAGGCCGCGGCGCGGTGGGCCGCGTCGACCGAGAACCGTGGTAGATTCTCCTCGATCCATGGAAAGAGATCTTCCGGCGTGGCATCCACCCGGTCCCGTACCTCGGTGCTTCGGTAGAATCGCGCTTGGGTCAGGGCCTCCTCGGTTACGAAGGCGAGATCGGAGCCAAGATCTCGGTTTCCGAGCGCGCTCATCTGCGCGGGCCCGGGAGGTAGGGGCGAGATCGCATCGACGTCGTTGAGCGCTGCGCGCAGATCGCCGTGCGCTCGGTGGACGATGCTTTCGATGGCCCGGCCTTCGATCGCGAGTCCTTCCCGGCGGGCGATGCGGGTGATGCAGGTACGCACGTCGACATCCGAGATCGGGTAGAAGCGGATGCGCGCGACCCCCGTTCGCAGGGCCGCGGAGTGCCGCGTCAATTCCCGTTCGTCATTGACGATCAGCAGGAGGGGCTGTCGGGTCGTTCGCACGAGCTCGGCGATCGCACCGATTCCGCCTCGATCGGAAAGATCGATCTTGCGGGAGCTTCCTCGCCAGTCCGCGAGATCGCGTTGGGCCGGGGCGAGCGCCGTCCAGCGATGATTGCCCGGGACGCGGGGGACCGCTTCCCAGCCTTCGAACGCGGGCGGGGCTCCGGCCCTTCCGAGCCCCCACGTGACGTTCAGGGCGTCGACGGTCCCGTACCGCCCGCGGAGGTACTCCCGCCAGCCGATCGGAGCGGGCGCCTTGCGCGCTTGCTCGCCGAGCCGGCCAGTAAGGCAATCCGCCTCGTCGAGCACGATCAAGGTCCGTTGGTGCACCGGGTCGAACGGTCCCTCCGATAGAGTGCGGAGCCCGGCGGCCCGGCCCGCGACCTTCTGGATGGCATCGGCGTTGCGGGCGTCGGAGGCGTTCATCTCCACGACGCCCCACCGTAGATCTGCGGCGAGCGCGAGCGCCGCCGACGTCTTTCCCACTCCGGGAGGCCCGGACAGGATGGCGGCCCGGCGCGTGGGAGGCGGCCCGGGCCGGGTCCAGCCCTCGGCCCAGTTCCGCAGCTCGGCGCGGGCCCGGGGGTTGCCTGCAAGATCGTCGAGCCGGATCGGTCGCATCCGCTCTGACAGAGGCAGACGTGCGGACGCGGACCGGCCGGGTTCGACCATCGGGCAGGTAGTTCTCGCGGCGCTTAATAGGGCCGGGCGGGCTCCAAGCTCCGGGCCCTTCCGCATGGAGCTTCGTCGGATTCTCGGCGGCGATCGGGAGGCCTCCATCCTCGGCCTCTCGCTCGACTCGATCTGGACGTCCATCCACCCCGCCGAACCCGCGGCACGCCGGCTCGTGTCCATCGCCCAGGAAGGGGGCGCTCGACTCTTCGACACGGCCGACTCGCTCCATCCGAAGCGTACGGAGGCGATGCTCGACCGCGTCGATCGATTCGAACCGGGCACGCTGTGGATGCTTGAGCGATCTCCTTCGGCGCTTGGAGTCGATCCGGCATCGCGGCGCTTCGACCGCGGCGATGCCGGGATCGAAGCTCGCCTCCGAAGGTCCTTGGCGGAGATCCCCACCCGGCCCGACCTGGCCCGCTGGGTCCAATGGCGCGGGAGCGCCTCCCATCCGGAATGGGAGGACGAGGCCACCGCGTGCCTCCGGGAGCTCCAACGGGCCGGGGAGATCGCAGGGTGGAGCCTGCGTCGGTCCGCGGTGGCTGAGTCGACCGCAGTTCCTGCGGGAGTGGCGCTGAGCGGGGAGATCTCGCTGTTGGACCGAACGTGGGCCGGCATTCTTCGGACGACCGAACGAACCGCCTCGTTCTTTGCACGGGACCCAATGGCCGCGGGTCGTCTCGATGGAACGAGATGGGATCGCTCCCTCAGTGCGACGGGAGGCCGGAGCGTGCCCGCTCCATTGAGGCGCTGGCAGGAGGAGGTGGCGCCGGTCCTTGAATTCGGATTCCTCACCGATGGACATCGCCGGACCCTGGCGCAGGCGGCGCTTCAGTACGTCGCGGGCCTACCGGGCGTCGCATCGATCCTTGTCCCGCTCCCGCCGGCGGAACGACTCGCGGAATTCCTCGCGTTCGCGAACGCACCCGGCCTCTCCGAACCGGAGAGCGATCGTATCTCCCGGTCGATGGAGTTGGGGCCGGAGGCGCCCGGAGCGGGTCGTCTTGAGCGCGTGGGATCTTCGAGTGAGCCATGAGCCCGACGATCCCGATAGGTGCGACGGCCCCGGAGTTTGCCGCGCCTCGCCAAGACGGGAGCCTGCTCCGGCTTTCCGAGTACCGTGGCCGCCCGGTGATCCTGTACTTCTTTCCGAGGGCCGGGACCCCCGGGTGCACCCGGGAGGCCGAGGGGTTTGCCGAACGGTACCGCGAGCTCCAGGCGAAGGGGGTCGAGGTGGTGGGAATCAGCACGGATCCGGTGGAACGGCAGGCCCGCTTTGCCGCCGATTGCCGGGTCCCCTTCCCGCTCCTCTCCGACGCCGACCACGCCGTCGCCCGTTCGTACGGAGTGCTCGGGCTCCTCGGACTCTCGAAGCGAGTTACCTTCGTCCTCAGCGCGGACGGGGTTGTCGTCGACGTGATCTCTGGCCTCCTGCCGGGCCCCCACGTCCGCGGCGCGATCGACCGGTTCCTGACCTCCCCGGTGTAGGTCGATCCCACGCGGGGTCGGATCGCGTTACTCGTTCTCGTAGTCGAAGTAGATCCGCACCGTCGCGTGGTACTCCGCGACCTTCTGTCCCTCGATCCGGCCCTCGAACTCGGTGGCGCGGAACCACTTCAGGTTCCGGACGCTCTTCGCGGTGGTTTCCACCGCATTCTCGACCGCTTTCGCAAACGACTCCTTCGACGTGCCGACGACCTCGGTGATCTTCTGGACCATGGGAGAACCTCGCCGAGGGAAAGGTACGCCCCGCGCATAATCGTCGCGAGGGGGCCACCCGTCCTGGCCGCGCTCGACCGACGGACCGGAACGGTCACAGTGTGATTTGGCGCAGTTGCTTCGTCACGGCAACCATTATCCGCCCCGCATCCCGACGGGCCTCGAGGCGTGCATGTCCGACTTCCTGACCTTCTTCGTCCTCACGGCGGTCATGGGACTCTCGATTTTCATCTCGTTGCCGCTCGTCATGAGCCGACGGATCCCGGTCGCCTGGATCGTGATGTTCAGCGCGGTCGCGATCGGCATCCTGATCTTCCTGATCGCCGACATCTTCTCCGACGTCGCCTCGGTCAATGTTGGAAGCGCTCAGTACCTGACGAACCCGACACTGGACGCGCTGTTCGTGGGCGGAGTCGCTCTCGCGTACGTGATCCTCTACTTCATCGATAATCGGGCGCCCGCGCTCGCCAAGGCGGAGGGTCAAGAGTCCTCGCTCGGCGACTTCAATCCGAGCCGAGTGGCGCTGATCATCGCGATCGGGATGGGATTCCAGAACCTCACCGAGGGCCTGGTCTTCGGCTTCAACTGGGTCGCGGGCAACGTCAGCCTCCTCGGGGTCATCTTCGTCGGATTCTTCGTCCAGAACATCACCGAAGGCTTCCCGATCGGAGCGCCGTTCATGGGACGGACGGAACGCCCGCGCGGCCGGATCGTGGCGTACTTCATGATCGGCGGTCTCACGACGATCCTCGGCGGAGTGGTGGGCTACCTGCTCGGCACGAACCCGGGAGCGTACTACACGCAGATCCTGGTCTTCTTCGACGCGATCGCGATCGGAGCCCTCGTCTACGTCATCTTGCCGATGATCCGGGTCGCGTTCCGCAAGGAAGGCACCACCACGGCCCACTTCTCGAAGCAGCGCCTGGTCTACTTCGGGGTCCTGGCCGGATTCCTTCTCGGATTCGTGGTGAACTCGTTCTAGACGGAGCGGAGGTGGGCCCCCAACGCGACGGGCGGAGCGGCGCTACGGCTCTGCGAGTTCGCTGGATGCGTCGGCCGGAAGACCGAGGGTCGTGAGGATGTCCTCGTGCGATCGGCCGAACTCGGAAGGTGCCGCCTTCGCAAGATCGACCAGGCGCAGCCTCTTCCACGGATGCAGCGACGGGAGTCGGGAGGAGGCGAGGCGGCCCCGATAGATGAACTGGAGATCCCAGTGCTTGGTGTGCTGGGAGCGGGGCACGTAGAACTGGGAGTCCAGGATCGGCGGATCCCACGTGGCGGAGAGGTTTCCCAGCTGCTCGCGCAGGATCCGGGTCGCGGCGTGATTGGGACCCTCGCCGAAGAGTAGATGCGAGGCCGGCAGGACCCAGCGACCCTCGTTGAGTTCGACCTCCTCTCGAGCGAGGCCCGCGAAGTGGTCCCACGGCGCCTCGGGGTTCATCTGTCCCACCAGCACCTGCTTCGGGTCCCCGGGGGGACTGAAGATCAGGAACGCCGACAGGCAGATGTCCTCGGAAGGGAGCTCGTGGATGCTGAACGGTGCGTCGCTGCGCGTGAACCGGCAGAAGATCCGGTCGGTCGCCATCGCCGGGCCGAGCTTCGTGTGGTTGTAACGGTTCGGGTGAGGCTCGGGCCAGACACCCCCGTTTCCCGTCCCCTGTTCTCTGCCCGACAACCCGCGATGAGCTGGGCGAGGTGGTGGGCTGAGGGCGGTCGGATCTGGAGAACCTCGGATCGCTCGGGGTGGATGGGTCGGCCGGGGCCAGCGCGCCAGGAGGTATGGAGGTCGACTCGCTCATCTTGCTGGAGCGGCCGGATGCCCGCCGATCGTTCCCGTGGTCCGTGGATTGAGGGGAGAGGTCGGAACCCTTCCCGCTCTCCTCCTGCTGCGGACGACACTCCACGGGCCGGTCGACGCAACGAGCCGCTTCGTTCGGAGTCGCGTCTTCGTCGCCAGCAGCACCGGCAGCGGAATCCTCCTCGCCCCCATCTCCGTGCGCCCCCTTGTCGAGTGCTCTGGCACGGCTTCGGGGCCTGAAGGGGATCGATCGCGCGACCCGCCCTCGCACGCGCGAGCCGCCGGAGAGGATTGAACTCCCGACCTGCTGATTACAAATCAGCCGCTCTACCAACTGAGCTACGGCGGCACCGGGTTGGGGATGCTGTCTCGGGGACTTAAATCAGGTCGCGCCCCCCCGTCGCCGCTTTATGGCGCCTCCGGTGGTAGCCGGTGTGGCTTCGAACGACCCCGCGCACCACAACATCCACGCCCCACGGGGCCCGGACCTTTCCTGCAAGGGCTGGAGCCAGGAGGCCGCCCTGCGCCTGCTGATGAATAATCTCGATCCCGAGGTCGCTCGGGATCCGGATCATCTCATCGTGTACGGGGGGCGCGGCAAGGCCGCGCGGAATTGGGAGGCGTACGATCGGATCGTCGCGGCGCTTCGCACGCTCGGGAACGACGAGACGCTCCTCGTGCAGTCGGGCAAGCCCGTCGGGATCTTTCCGACGCACCCCGCCGCACCGCGCGTGCTGATATCGAACGCGATGATCGTGCCCCGCTGGGCGACCGACGAGATCTTCTGGGACCTCGAGGCGAGGGGCCTGACCATGTACGGCCAGATGACGGCCGGCAGCTGGGTGTACATCGGCACGCAGGGGATCCTGCAGGGCACGTACGAGACGCTCGCATCGCTGAGCCGAGTCGAGTTCCAAGCACCGGACCTCACCGGACACTGGATGCTCTCGAGTGGCCTCGGAGAGATGGGAGGAGCCCAGCCGCTGGCCGTGACGATGCTGGGCGGCGTCGCCCTCATCGTGGACGTCGATCCCCGCGCGATCGATCGCCGGCTCCGGCTGAAGTACCTCGATGTGCAGGCCCCCTCGCTCGACGAAGCGCTGGCGCTCGTCCACGACGCGGTCGAGGGTCGTCGGCCCCTCTCCGTCGGTCTTCAGGCGAACGCGGCGGACGTGTACCCGGAGATCGTGCGCAAGGGGATCGTGCCCCACGTGGTCAGCGATCAGACGGCGGCCCACGATCTGCGGGTGGGCTACATCCCGCAGGGGCTGACGGTGGAGGAAGCGGCCCGCGCTCGTGTCGACGACCCTGCGGCCTACCTCGTCCGGGTCCGCGCTTCGCTCGCCATGGAGGCCCGGGCCATCCTCGCGATGCAACGGCAGGGGGCGAAGACGTTCGACTACGGCAATAACTTCCGGACCCAGGCGAAGGAGTCCGGGGTACCGGATGCGTTCGAGATTCCCGGATACGTACCGAAGTACATCCGGCCGCTGTTCGCCGTCGGGAGCGGGCCGTTCCGCTGGATCGCGCTCAGCGGCGATCCCGAGGACATCCGCCAAATCGACCGGATGATCTTGGACGAGTTCCGGGAGAACGAGCCGCTCTGCCGATGGATCCGGCTTGCCGGGGAGAAGGTACGCTTCCAGGGACTCCCCGCCCGGATCTGTTACATGGGCTACGGGGAGCGGGAGCGCTTCGGACATCTCGTCAACGCGCTCGTGCGCGACCACGACCTCGTCGCGCCGATCGCCATCGGACGCGACCACCACGATACGGGGAGCGTCGCGAGCCCGTTCCGAGAGACCGAGGCGATGCGGGACGGCTCGGACGCGATCGCCGACTGGCCGATCCTCAACGCCCTCCTGAACGTCGCGAGCGGGGCGAGCTGGGTCTCGGTCCATCACGGCGGAGGCGTCGGGATCGGGAACTCGATCCACGCGGGCCTCGTGATCGTGGCCGACGGAACGGCGGAGGCCGACGAGCGGATCCGCCGGGCGTTGCACAACGATCCCGGGATCGGAGTCGCGCGCCACGCCGATGCGGGATATCCAGAGTCGCGCGCGCTGTTGGCCTCCGCCCGGTTCCGGGTGCCGGGCGAGCCACCGGCGCCGCCGTAGCGGCGCGCGCCGCGCTTTAGTACGCACTCGCCTTCGAACGGCCATGTCCCCGGATTCTGCACAACCCGATCTGCTCGCCCGAAGAGTCCTGTCCCAGAGGATCCAACTCCGCCCGAAGGAGACGGTCACGATCGAGGCGTGGCCCACCGCCTTGCCTTGGGCCAATGCGTTCGTGCGGCAAGCTCGTCGGATCGGCGCGAAGCCGATCCTGCTCTACGACGACGAGGCGTCCTACTGGAAGGAGGTGCTCTCGGGCGGGGCGCCGGGCCTCGGTCGACCCGGGGCCCACGAGTGGGCCGTACTCGAGCACTCCGACGTCTACATCTACTTCTGGGGACCGGAGGACCGAAGCCGGATGCGCGCGTTGCCGGACGCGACCCAGGAGGCGCTGACGGCGTTCAATGCGCGCTGGTACGAGGTTGCGACGAAGGCCGGTCTGCGTGGCCTTCGCATGGAAATCGCCCGCGCCACCGAGGCCAATGCGCGATACTACGGGGTCAATCTGGGCCGGTGGGAGCGAGAGCTCGTTACGGCCAGTATGCGGAATCCGGCGGAGTTCGATCGGCCCAGCGCCCGACTCCGGCGCGCCCTGGAGCACGGAACGATCGTACGGATCCGGCATCCCAACGGGACCGACCTATCCCTCGCGCTCGCGGACCGGGAGGCGAGGAGCTTCCTCGGGCGGGTGACCCGGGAGACCATGAAACGCCGGTTCGGCATGCTCGCGAGCGTGCCGACCGCGGCGGTGGTGGTCTCGGTGGATGAATCAACGGCCGAGGGAACGATCGTTTCGGATCGGGAGAACTACCTCCCCTCCGGCCCGGTGGTGAAGGGCGCCTGGAAATTCTCGGACGGACGCCTACGGTCCGCTCGCTACGCATCCGGAGGGGCCCGGTTCCGTGGGCCCTACGCCATGGGTGGCGATGGAAAGGATCGGCCGGCATTCCTCGAGATCGGACTCGACCCGGCGCTCCGTGTCTCGCCGGAGCTCGAGGATAGCGAACTGGGCGCGATCACCGTCGGCATCGGCGCCAACGCCGGTTACGGGGGCAAGAGCAAGTCGAGTTTCAGTAGCTGGCTGACCGTACGAGGCGCGGAGCTGTCGATCGACGGAACGGTCGTGGTCAAGGGCGGGCGGGTCCGCTAGGCCGGCCCGGGGACCGGGATCAGGGCGAACGCACCCGATCGCGGGCCCGCGCAACGACCGTTCGGTCGGTCTCGTAGGTGACGGTGCTCACGGCCTCTTCCGGCGCGAGCCATGCGTGTCGGTCGAAGATCGGCTCGAGCCGAACCGACCGCGTGGGGGTGTAGGCGAGGAAGTAGATCGCCGTCTTGAGCACGTTCGAACCCTCGCGCGGCCGATAGAAGCGGTACGCGATCTCGCCAATCTCCTCTCGGAGGTCCACCGAATCGATGCCGGTCTCTTCGACGATCTCCCGACGCGCGGCCTGCGCTAAGGACTCTCCCGGGTCGACGTGGCCCTTCGGGAGACACCAACGGTCCTCGTCCGCGAGGTGGATCAGCAGGAACTCACCGCTCGGTTCGTGGACCACGACCGCACCCGCGGAGAGTTCCGGCACGATCGGCGCGTCGGCTCGAAAGGGGAGGGTTCCCGATTTCACGGGGGCCCCGATGGACCCTCGGCTCTTAGCCCCTCCACCGGAAGCGGAATCCCGCCGATGAACGCTTATGGGGCCGTACGCCTCCGCCTCGCCGGATGCTCGGCCCCGAGGAGGAATATCACGACCTCGCGACGCTCGTGGTCGCGAAGGCCGCGAAGAACGAGGAGAAGGTCGCGGTACGCTTCGGCAACAAGACCCTCTCCTATCGCGATCTCGATCGCGAGAGTCGGCGAGTGGCCTCCGGCCTCCAGGCCGCGGGAATCGGGCACGGAGATCGGGTCGCCGCGTTCCTGTTCAACGGCCCAGAGTTCCTCTCGCTCTGGTTCGGGCTCTCCCGCCTCGGGGCCGTCCTGGTTCCGCTGAACACGGCCCTCAAGGGAGAGATCCTCCGCTACGAGCTCGATGATGCCGCCCCGAAGGCGATCGTCGTTGACGTTCGGCTCTGGCCCACCTACGCCGCGGTCCGTGGTCCGAGCCCTATCCCGAGGGAATGGATCCTCACGCCGGGGACTTCGGTCGATGCGCTCCCACCGGACGTCGCGAACTTTGCATCGTTGCCGAGCGACGCGCCGCTCGGTCCCGTGGACCCTCCGCAGCCGTGGGAGGCCGCGGCGATCATGTACACGAGTGGCACGACCGGGCCTCCCAAGGGAGTCCTCGTGCCGCACGAGGGCTACCTCGTTACTTCGGCCGAGATCGGGCGAAGAAGCCGCCTTCACGACGGCGCGGTGCTGTTCACGGGGCTCCCCCTGTTCCACTGCAACGCCCAGGAGATGACGACCCTCGCCGCGATGCTCAACGATCTCACGGCCGCCTTCGAGGAGCGGTTCCACGCGAGCACCTACTGGGAGACCGCCGCCGCGATGGGAGCGACCCACGTTTCGCTGTTGATCTCGATGATCAACGTGCTGTACAAGCAGCCCGAGAAGCCGACCGATCGCCATCACACCGTGCGCGTCGCCCTCACCGCCGGAACGACGAAGCAGATCTGGCCGGAGTTCGAGAAGCGCTTCGGCCTGACCGTGATCGAGCTCTACGGGATGACCGAGTGCGGGTGCACGACGCTCATGAATCCCCCGAACGCGATCCGGGTCGGCTCGATCGGAACTCCCCTCGACTTCGTCGAGGCCGAGGTGGTGGACGAGCAGGATCGCCCCGTGCCGAACGGAGAGCGGGGCGAGCTGATCGTTCGGCCCCGACGACCGTTCACGATGTTCCTCGGCTATCTCAACAAATCCGAACAGACCGTCGACGCCTGGAGGAACCTGTGGTTCCACACGGGGGACTACGTGACGCGCGACGCGGACGGGTACTACTACTTCGTCGACCGTAAGAAGGATGTCATCCGCCGCCGCGGGGAGAACATCGCGCCGTATGACGTGGAGACTGCGATCAACCACCACCCCGCCGTCTTCGAGTCCGTCGTGGTGGCCGTCCCCTCCCCGCTCGGAGAGGACGACGTGAAGGCGTTCGTGCAGCTCAAGCCCGGCGCGACGGTGGACCCCAAGGCGCTGTTCGAGTTCGCGAGCGAGCGCCTTCCGTTCTTCATGGTGCCGAAGTACATCGAGTTCCTGGACGAGATCCCCAAGACGGCCAATCAGAAGGCCCAGCGCTACCTCCTCCGGGGACGGCGCGGAGGTCAGGAGTACGACCGAGACACCCTCGACGTCGTCCTCCGCAAGCCGTAGCGTCGATCGGGGCCCCCCGATCGTCCTCCTCGACGCCAACGCGCTCGTGCTGTGCGCCCGGGCTACCTTCCCTCTCGAAGCCGAGATCGAGCGCCTCGTGGGACCGACACGGATCGCGGTGCCGGCCTCCGTCCTCCGCGAGCTCGACGGCCTCCTCCAGCGAGGGACCCCGGAGGCGGGGCTCGCCCGGGCCCTGGCCGGGCGGTTTGCCTCGATCGATTCCCCCGGAAGCGGCGACGACGCGATCTTGGAACTCGCCGTCGAGCGTCACGCCTTCGTGGTGACCTCGGATCGAGATCTGTCCGATCGACTCGTGAACGCCGGGCTCGACGTTCTCATGCCGAGGGACCGGGACCGGCTTGTCCGCCGGGCCGGCCGATCGCGACCCGCCGGTAACGGTTAAGACTCGTACCCCGCTCGCCGGGATGGAGCGCGTGGGTGGGATAGGGCGATGCGAGACGACGACAAGCTGTTGGACCTTCCGGACGCGGAGTTCGGGAGCGGCGTCATCGGGGTCTGCGACGTCTGCGGCACCCGCCAGGCCGTGATCGTCCTGCAGAAGGAGCGCTTCAAGCTCTGCGTCATCGATTTTCTCAACAAAACCTGGCGGAAGAGCACGAACGCCCCCGGCGCTCCGCTCCCCCCGTACCGCAGCGAACGGATCTGGTTTCCGAGCAAGGCGGTCCCGGGCGGGAGCGCACCGGCCATCGTGCTGACTCCGACCAAGCCGGTCCGCCACCCCGCCGTCCTCATCACTCCCGACGTCTACGGCCTGACGACCACGGTCCTGGACGCGGCGATCCGGTTCGCACGAGAAGGATTCGAGGTCCTGCTGCCCGACCTGACGAAGAGCGCGGGGTTCGGCGCGTCGCTCCACTTCGCGCTCCGCGGAGACGTACGGTTCCGTGGAGGGGTCGCGATCCGGTCCGAGCGGGTCGCGACGGTCCTCGAGCTCTACACCGACGCGCTCGATACCCTTCGAGCCCGCGACATGGTGGACCCGGCTCGCACGGCGCTCTTCGGGACGAGCTACGGAGCGAGCCTCGCGCTCGCCCTCGCCGCTCAAGATCCCAAGCTCGCCGCCGTGGCGCTCGCCTATCCGGTGGGCACGAATCCTCCGGACCTCGCCAAGCTCGTCACCGTGCCGATCCTCTGCATCTCGGGGGACCGGGATCGCCTCGCCCAGAAGGCCCGGGCCCAGCTCGACCACGCTCGGATGGAGACCCGCAGCGCCTTCGAGTTCGTGGATCTGCCCGGCGCGCGGCACGACTTCCTCTCTCGGGATTCCTCCCATTACGATGTCGCGACCGCCGAAGAGGGTTGGACCCGCATCATCGGGTTCCTCCGTCGGCAGCTCTTGCCTCCGCCCCCGAAGCCGCCGTCGGTGCCGAGCAAACCGGCCGCGCCCGCTGCGGCCTCCCCGGCTGTGCGTCCCGCGGCAGCCGCGGCGACCTCGGCCGCCCCCGTCGCGACCGCCCCGCCGCCTCCGGCGCCGAGTTGACCCTTCCCTACTCGACCGGGATCGAGCTCACGTCCTGGACCAGCTGACGTGCCGCCCGGGTGAACCGCAGAAGCTTCGCCATGTTCCCCCGCACCTTGAGAGTGCCTCCCATGATGGCCTGCACCGGGTCGATCTGGCGGCCGAGCACCCGCTGCCAGTTCTCCGCCGACGCTTCGAACACGAACTCGCTCTCCGTGCTCCGAGAGTCCGCGACGAACTGGGCTCCGCGGCACTGACCGTTCGCGAGATCGAGGTGGATCCCGGGCGCGGGCGCATCGACCGCACCACCGGTCACCCGCAGGAGAATGTCACCCTCCCAGCCGCGTGCCGCGTCGGCGTACTCGGTGTCTCGGTTCACCACCGCGCGAAGAGCGTTGGCCCACGGCTGAGAAGGAAACTTCATGGTCCACCGATGCGCGCCGGTCGCTTAAGCGGCTCAGGAGTACTCGTAGAAGCCGCGCCCCGTCTTTCGACCTAGGTGCCCGGCATCGACCAATCGACGCAGCGTCGGGGAGGGGCGGTACTTCGGGTCGCCGAATTCGCGCTGGAGCGTCTCCGACACTTCCAAGGCGACATCGAGCCCGATGAGGTCCGCGAGCTCGAAGGGTCCCATCGGAAACCCCGCCCCGGACTTCATCGCGAGGTCGACGTCCCGGGAGGAAGCCAGGCCCTCTTCGAGCACGAAGCACGCTTCGTTGAGGACCGGGAGGAGGATCCGGTTGACGACAAATGCCGGCGACTCCTTCACCCGGATCGGAACGATCGGGAATCGGTGGTTGCGCAGCCCCTGCAGGAATTCGATCGTGTCGGTCACGACGTCCTCTCGAGTATCGACGCCGCCCGCCACCTCGACCAGGGGGAGCGTGTACGGCGGGTTGAAGAAGTGAGTGACGAGCGTCTGGGAGACGTGCTGGAGACCGCGGGCGAGCCGGGTGATCGAGAGGGAGGAGGTGTTCGAACCAATCACCGCGTGCTCGGGGAGGACCGCGTCGAGCGCTTCGAGCACCGGCCGCTTGACCTCGGTGCGCTCGAAGACCGCCTCGACCACGAAGTCCACGTCCCGGAACTCGTCGTACGTGGTGGTCCCGCGGACGCGTGCCACCACCTCCGCTCCACGGGCCGGCGTGAACTTGGGCGCGAGCTTCGCGCGGAGCGTCGTGATCTGAGCATCCGTGAGCTGGACGCCGAGCGCTCCGATCCGTTCGATCTCCGTGTCCGCGCGCCCGGCGTTGTACGCGACGAGCTCGTCGACGTGGCCCCGCACTCGGCCGAGGCCCTTCGTCACGAGCTCATCGCTGACGTCCTTGAGAACTACCGGAATCCCATTGAACGCGAGGACCTCGGCGATCGCCGATCCCATGGCTCCGGCTCCCACCACGCCCGCATGCGTGACGCGCATCGACTACCCTCGACCGAAGGAGCACGGGGGCGTGAATAGGCTATCGGCGGTCGTGCCGTCGAAGCCACAGAGTTTAAGGGCGGACGCTTCTCGGTGTTATCGCGCGGGGATGGCCCAGCCCGGTAAGGCGCAGGATTGCTAATCCTGTGGTGATTTCACCTCGGGGGTTCAAAGGGAGGCCGGGGGAGTCCCGGCCTTCGGAAAGTCCCCCTCCCCGCGCTCCGTGATCCCTATCCGGGCGGCGCGGAGTTGAAACGATACACGTCGCCTTCCTTGCGAATGCCGACCGTGTCGCCGATCACCGGCAACGGACCCTCCACGATCCCGAGCAGGCGAACCGCTTCGGTGAGCTCGACCAGCGCGATCCGGTGAGGGGCGCTCCAACCTTCGGCGGGGCTCGTGAGCTCCGTGACGGCGACCACGGTTCCGAGGGGCGGGACCTCCACCGCGAGCGCCTCCCGCATGCCGCAGCGAGGGCAGGGGCCGTTGCCCGGAACGTACAGCCCCTGACACGAGACGCAGCGCCGGAGTTGGAGGGGGGGCACCATGGTCAGGACGCCTCCCGGCCGAGGATCGTCACGAAGTTGTGGGAAGCCATTCCGCCGATCGACTGGGCGAGCCCGATCCGGGGAAGGCGCGGAAGCGCTCGCGGCCCGGCCTCGCCCCGGAGCTGGCACGCCACCTCCGCGATCTCGGCGAGCCCGGAGGCGCCGATGGGGTGGCCGCGGCCGAGCACGCCCCCGGATGGATTGACGGGAAGTCGGCCGTCCGGCGCTACCCAGCCCTGCGCGAACCAGTTCCCGGCCTCTCCCGGACCGCAGACCCCGAGATCCTCGAGGTCGATGAGCGCGAACGGCGCGAACGCATCGTGGAGTTCGATCACTTCGAGCTCCTTGCGGGTGATGCGAGCCATCTCGTACGCGCGCCTCGCCGCGACCCGCGTCGCCGCGAAGGTCGTGAGATCGACCCGGTCGATCAGCCGCATCGCGTCCAGCCCCTGTCCGAAACCGAGGACCGAGGCGGGTCCGGCGCCTTTCTCCACGACGAGCGCTACGGCCCCGTCGGAGATGGCGGGGCAGTGCAACAGACGCAGGGGTAGGGCTACGGGCCGGCTCGCGGAGACCTCGTCCGCGCGGACGGGGGTCTGGAACTGGGCGTTGGGATTCAGCGCGGCCCGGGCCCGCATGTGGACGCTGACGAGGTCGAACACCGACGGGGACACGCCGTACCGAGCACAGTAGCGCTGCGCGATGAGCGCGGCGAGCCCGGGCATGGTCGCGCCAGCGGCCACCTCACTCGGGTGAAGCGAGTTCGCCAGCGCGCGGGTCACTTCCGGCGTCGGGGGGCCGGTCATCTTCTCTGCGGCCACGACGAGCGCCCGCTCGTATCGGCCGGACTCGATCGCGAGCACCGCTGCCTGGAAGGCGGCCGCGCCGGACGCGGAGGCCGCGTCGACGCGGAAGCCGGCGGTCGACTCCATGCCGATCCGGCTCGCGAGCCGCGGGACGGTGCTCTCGAGACCATTGACCGCGCCGGTCAGCATGCTGCCGACGACGAGCAGGTCCACCGGCTTGCGTCCGAGTCCCTCGAGAGCGAGGGTCGCGGCCTCCGCCGCTAGGTCGAGCCATCCCTCGGTCCGCCGGCCGAACCGGCCGAGCCCGAGCGCGCTGACGTGGACGGTCATGTCGTCGTCTCCGCGCTCGGCGTCTCCGTGAGGAACCTCACCGTGGAGAGGAATCGGGAGAGCGGCATACCCTGCTCCCAGTGGATGATCGCATTGCCCTCTCGGGTGGTATCGAGCGTGGGGAGCCGGCGGCAGACCAGGTTCAGGATCCCTCGGATCGGTGCCTTCGTTCCGATGTACATCCGCCAGGGATCGGGATCGCGGTAGCCCACCCTACGGTACGCGTACAGCACCGTGAGCCCCACCCGCGCGACCGCCTTGCGGTGGCCCTCGAGCTGAACGAGTCCCCGGCCCCCCGCGGCGGTGAAGTAGATCGTATCCTCCGCGGAGGATTTGACCTCGAGCGGGAACGCGAACTCCCGGCGCAGTGCGATCAGGTCCAGCCCGAGGGAGCCGGCGGCGCGGATCACGAGGAACGGCTCGTCGATGATCCGTTCGAACTCGGTGCGATCGCTCGGTTCGAGCCCCTTCGCGTAGGCGCGCACGGCACGGGGGTCCCCCTGGAGGAGGTCTTTGAGCTCGCGCTCGTAGGCCGATGCGTACCGACGCACGGACTCCTCAGCTCGAACGGTAGCTAATAAGGTGGTCTTGCACTCGTACTGCCTCGTGCCCTCCACTCCGCGCGTCGAGATCGCCGAGGCCGACCTTCCGATCGCGCGGGTGCTCGCCGCGGTCGTGCAGGATGCGGACCGTCGGCGCCGGATCCGGGGGATCGCGACCCAGGGCGCGACGTTCCGCCTCTCCGAGCTGCGCACTCGCCTATTGCGCGAGCGCGTCTTCCAGGACCCGAGCCGCCTGATCCTGCGGCTGCGGCGGCGGGGCCTCCTCATCGATCTGCCGGAGGGAAAGACGGACCGCAGCTACCACGTGGCCTACCCCGAGGAGCTCCGGGCGCTGCTGCTCGAGGAGGTCGCCCGGTCCGATACGTTCGAGCCCACGGCGCTCCAGCCCGTCCCGGACGAGCACGCCGAGATCCGATCGATGGATTCGGAGTTCCTGCAGCGTCTGCGCGAGATCCTCACGCGCCGCCTCGACGAGACGATCGAGTTCGGCGCGACGTTCGACATCGGCCGGTTGGCCGACTACCTTCGGGGGCTCTTCGGCGAGGCCCTGTACTTCGATTCGCTGATCGCGATCCTTCAACAGTACGCGCTCGCGGACGTCCCGCTCCTCGCCCCGACCGGCCGGTCCACGGGATCGACCGGCTTCCATCTCGCCCTCTTCGGGCCGCCGGGAACGGGAAAGACGTTCTCGATCGACGATATGATCCGCGGGAACCCGAAGAGCGGAGTGCCACCCCATGGGCTCCCGGGCCGCAACCGGTACTGCGGCGGGATCACGCCCGTGCAGTTCCTTCGGGTCGGCGCGGCCTACAGCGGACGAACGTTCAATTTCATCGTGCCCGAGTTCAATGACTGGTTCAAGTACCGTGGCATGGTCGAACCGCTGAAGCTCGTGATGGAGCAGCGCGAGGTGAAGTGGGAGACGACGTTTGGAACGGTCGGGCCGTACACCTTCCACTCCTTCTTCAGCGTCAACTACAACGTGCGGACGGCCGGGGCGCAGGACTACTGGACGACGATCTCGGATCCCAACTTCGCCGCGCTCGAGGACCGGATGCTGTTGCGCTTCCATCCCATGACGCGGGAGCGATTCCGCGCGGTCGAGGCGAGCGCGGAGCGGCTCGAGCTCGGTGAGCTCGACTTCTCCTTCGGGGAGCGGATCCACGACCATCTCACGCTCGTCCATGCGATCGAGACGGGCCATCCGCTCCTCGCGGGCAAGTTCCCCTCGCGATCGGTGCGTCTCGACCGCGGGCTGTACGGGAGCCTGCGCACCGTCTCCGAGGAGGCCCTGCGCACCACCGAGCATCCGAAGTTCTCCCCGCGCCTCAAGTCGCGCGCGGTGAAGCTCGCGGCGGCGGCTTCCCTCCTGACGTACTTCCACGTCCCGGGTACCGAATCCATCGGGATCGGCCCGGCCGAGGCCGAGTTCGCGCGTCGTTTCTACGAGGACGAGATCCGCTCGCGCCAGGGCCGACAGGGATCTATCGAGTGACCCGGCCCCTTCGGGGAGTCGAGGATCCGTCGCGCGCGAGGCGCCTTACCCGGGCGCGTTCATCACGCGGCCGGAGTGGGCATCGACGAGGAAGACCACCGTTCCGCCCTTGTGCTCGATCGTGACCTGCCAGATCGGAGCGTGGAGGAGTTCGCCTTCCGAGACCTGGACGTCCGACTGGAAGTGGCTCACCATGCGGTGGCGCTTGTGGGCCTGCTCGGATTGGAGCTGGGTCACGTAGGCCTTCGCCGCGTTCTTCGCGGCCTCTTCCGTGAGGTCCCCGTTCAGGATCGGCGCACCGTTCGGGACGCTCTTTCGATCGAAGAACGTGCGCTCCGTCAGCGCGAATGCGTAGTCCTTGGGTTGGTAGTTCGAGAGCGCGCGGACGGCGAGGACGGGGTACTCATACTCCCCGGTGATGATGTCCTGCCGCGTCGAGTTCACGCTGGGCCCCGCCATGATCGGGATGAACATGCCCCCCCCTCCCATCTGCCGGTTGACCGCGCCGCCGATCGCCGCGCTCAGCGCCATCGTCGCCACGGTCGATCCGACGCCGACGGCGATGTCCGTGTACTGGTAGTTGGTGCTCGCCGAGACCGGCAGGATCCAGTACGGGATCATCGACAGCTTGTGATCGACGATCTTCGACTCCTCGAACTTCTTCCGGTTGAAGAACCCGGTGTCCATGAAGGCGCGGACGATCCCGAGCATCGCGTCCGGATCGATCAGCTTCGGCACGAGCATCGTGTGCTTGGAAATCTCGTTCCATCCGCTCCCCCCCAGCGAGACGGAACTCCCGCAGTAGTCGCAGGTGATCACCGTCTCCCCGAAGACCGGCTTGAGCGGGGCGCCGCACGAGGGACACTTGAACTCCTGCACGCCACCGGCGGCCGCCGGAGCGACGGTCGGGGCGGCATGGGAGGTCGAGGTAGAGGCCCCTGCGGCACTCGCGCCGCCCGGGGTCGGGGTACCGCATTTGAAGCAGAACTTCGCGTCGTCGGGGAG
The DNA here is from genome assembly GCA_035532555.1 of Thermoplasmata archaeon. Classification (NCBI taxonomy): domain Archaea; kingdom Methanobacteriati; phylum Thermoplasmatota; class Thermoplasmata; species Thermoplasmata archaeon. The sequence goes on from DATKQS010000024.1 coordinate 74,079, forward strand.
CTGCTGGCCGCACTTCACGCAAAACATTCGTTACTCTCCGTTCGAACCTCGGTCCGCAGACCGTCGCCTAGGAGCCGAGCGCAGCCCCGCAGTTCGGACAGAACTTTCCACTCCCGGCCACCACCGCCGAGCACTTGGGGCAGGTACGGGGCGCCGGTGCGGCGAGTGACGCGCCGCAGGCCGGACAGAACTTCTGGCCGGGAGCGGTCGCCGCGCCGCACTTCGGGCACGGAGGGCCGCCGGCGGGTGCCGGAGCGGCACCGATGGCCGCCCCGCATGCCGGGCAGAATCGGGTGCCCGGCGGCACCAGTGCCCCGCACTTCGGGCAGGGAGAGGAGGGACCGCCGCCATACATCCCGCTCATCTGGCCGGACATACCGTAGCCGATCCCCATTCCCGCGCCGAGACCGACGCCGGCGCCGGCGAGCGAACCCGCCGTTCCCGAGGTGTTGGACGCGGCCTCCGTCATCGCTTGGCCCGCCTGGTACTGCATGTAGTTGACGCCGAGAACGCCCATTTGGGATCGCGTGTTGACGGCCTTCTGCACTTCATCGGGCAGGTTGACCGAAAGGCCCTGGAGCTGGTTCATCTCGACCCCGAGCGGGCCGAAGTGATCCGGGGCGGCTCCGAGCACCGCCTGTTCGATCGTCGTCAGCTGGACGGCGAGGTCGGTGACGCGCACGCCCTGCTCCTTGAGCTTCCCGAGGGTGTTGTAGACGAGGATGACCATCTGGTCCCGCAGCCGGGTCTCGACATCGTCGCTCGACGCGGCCCCGAACGTTCCCACGAACTGGTTGATGAACACGTCCGCCGCGCTCACGCGCCAGCGGAAGCTGCCGAACACGCGCAGGCTGACGAGGCCGAAGTCCGGGTCGCGGAAGATGTACGGCTCCGAGCTGCCGAACTTGCCATCGAAGATGCGCTTCTGCAGGTAGTAGACCTCGGCCTCCTGTTGGACGCCCGAGAGCGCCTTGACGAGCCCGCCGACCACCGGCGCGTTCAGGCTCGTGAGGGCGTATCGGTCGGGACGGTCGATGTAGGAGAGGACCTTTCCGTCGCGGTAGAACACCGCCATCTCGTCCTCTCGGACGACGATGTTGTCGTTGAGGCGGATGTTGCGCGGAACGCGCCACATCACGTTGGGGCCCTTGTTGGCGTCGTCCCAGTTGATTGTCGTCGATCCGAACAGGCTCCCGCCCTTCGGCGGGATCGGTTGATTGGTCACCATCGTCTCGTTTCCTCCTTATTGCACCAGGATGCCTTGGACCGCCTTCAGCCGGACCTGGAATGCCTGCTGAAGCTGGCTGACCTGACTTCGCGCGCTGGCCACCAGGCGCTGCAGGTCCGCGGCATTCGCTCCGGCCGCGAGGGCGGGGAGGGGGGCGAGCGTCTGGTCGAGCTGGTCCGCCGCCAGGACGAAGCCGTAGTCGTACTCGTAGAGCCGGTCGAGATCAGCATTGCCGACCCGGGTCGCCGGCGAGATGCCCGAATACCCTTGTTCCGCGCTCCGGATCTTAGGCTCCAGGGTGAGGAGGTCGGAAATGAGCGGGGCGAGGTCCATCAGGACCGAGAACTGCCCGGACTGGGTCAGGGCCGCGCGCGCGTTCTCCGCGCTCGTGCGCGCGTTCTTGATCTTGTCCGCCACCTGGCGGCGTAGGATGCTGTCCGCCGCGCGAATGTCCTCGCCCTGGCGGTACGCTCGGAACCCGGGGACGAGCAGCTGCAATCGTTTGAGGGTCCCCCGATCCTGATCGACCTTCTCCCTCAGATCAACCGGAGCCGAACCGGCGGCCGCCGTCGCGGGCGGGGCCGGAATGGGGCCCCCACACGACGGGCAGAACCGGTCGGACGCACCCACCGGCGCGTGGCAGGACGGGCAGACCCGCGGGGCGGGTTCGGTCGGCCCGGGGGGAGGCATCACGTCAGGGACCCCGCGAGCTCGGGGGGGAGGGAGGAGGAGCGGTCGCCGGAGCGTCCGGCGCGTGAGCGGTCTGGTAATCGAACGCGGAGACGGGCGTCCGAGCGCGCCACTCGGCCCGGGCCGCCTCGCGGGGAGGCTCGGTCGCGAGCATTCGGCTGCGCCAGGCGATCCCCGCGATCGACCCGGCGAGAGCGACGAGCGTCAGGACGAGGCCGGTGACCTGCCAGACGAGCGCAAGGCTGTACGCCGGGGCCGGAAGCGCGAACGTGACGAGAAGGAGCGCGAACCCGAAGGCGTAGAACGCCCAGGCGAGGGTGCGCTGCGGGGCCGGGTTCGCCGCGGAGAGGGACTGCGCGAGGTAGGAGATCGCGGCGAACACCAACGAGAGGATCCCGATCGTGACCAGGCCGAGGTAGTGGCCGTTCTGGGGGAGCAGGAGGTACATCCCCACCATGAGCACGACCGCCGCGACGAACAGGATCGCGGCGACGATCGGCGCGGCGATGCGTGACACCGGCGTAGAAACGGAGGCCATTCGTGAACTCCGAGTGTAATGGGGGAGGGCGATATATCAGGATGACCCCCCGATGTGGGCGTCCGAGGAAGTTGGGATCGGCTGGGAGCGGAAGCACTCTCCGGCGAGAACGGTTCAGAGCCTCGGTTCCTCGTCGGTGCGCATGCGCCGAGGTGGGCGAGCTGCCGCTGCTTCCGGGGCGGGCGCGATCGACGGAGGGGCCACGACGGGCCGGGCTCGGGCCGCTGCCTCACGGGGAGCTCGAGGTTCCCTCGGCGGGCGCTCGGGAGCTTCGTCCTCATCGTCGTCCCGATCGGGTTCGTCACGGGCGTCCTTCGGAGGGGCCCGTTCTCGCCGTGTCAGAGCGGCTCGCGGGGTCACGGGCTCGGCTTCCTCTGCCGGCAGCGGGGGCCGTGGGCCCGCGTGAACCGGAGCGGCGTGGGCATGGGGCCGGTCCGGCCCGCCGATCGGTGCGTTCGATTGGTCCACGGGGTAGCGGCACTTCGGACACTGCCGGAAGTTGCCGAGACAGTGCTCGCAGATCGGAGCACCGCAAACATGCGTGATGGCGGCGATCCCGCCGCACCCGATGCACCGGATCGGCTCGGCTCCCCGCCGATGAGATATCGGAGTGAGCCCGGCGGAAGCCCCGCCGAGAGACACCCCGTATCCCCCGCCCCCCGAGGGATGACCGGCGACGAGCCCGGCGGCGCCTTCGTGGGGGAAGAAATGCGGCTCGGCGACCAGAACGGGGAGCGCCGCGTTCGCGAAGGCAGCCGCCGCCGGAGCGGCCCCGCCTCCCAGCGTGAGCGTGGGCAGAGGCGCGTGGGCGGCGCCCCCGGCACGCTCCACGGTCTGGATGAGGCGCGCCTTGAAGATCCCGATTCGAAGGTCGCGCACGAGTTCAAAGACGGTTCGATCGTCGCCGCCGGCGCTCATCGCCTGGCGTGCTAGCTCTTCGACATCGGGGGTGAGCTCGAGATTCTCCGGCCGGATATCGAGGTGGAGCACGGCCTCGAGGTAGGCGAAGAGCCTCTGGACCTGTTCGAGGGACGTCTCCGCCGGGCTGAGCACGGCGATGTCCGCGAGGCTCAGCGAACCGGGTTCGATCCCGCCCGGCCATCGCTCGACAGCCGAAGTGATCAGACGGACCGATACCGCCTCGAGCTCGGCGAGTTCCGCCGCGGGCAGGCGATAGACATCGATCTTCGGGGTCCGGCCCATCGCCGCGATCACCGAATCGAGCATCTCGAATGGCACTCGAAGGGAGACGAAGAGATCGTTCTTGGTGATGGGGCGGTGCAAATCGGCTTCGAGGCGCAGGGCCGCGAGGCCCTGTCGGTCGATGGCGAAGTCGCGTCGCTTCTGGCCGGCGGCCTTCTTCCCTTCCTTGGCCGCGTCGGACTCGGGGTCGATCAACAGCGCGCGATCGAAGCTGGCGAGCGCCGGCTCGGGCTGCCGAGCGGCGAGCAGTGCGAGACCCCGGCGGGTCCATGCGTTCCCATCGTGGGGTGCGATCTGAACGGCCCGATCGTACAACGAGAGTGCCTCGGTGGAGTCCCCCCGGCGCTCGGCGACGAACCCGGCCCGCAGCAGGATCGATGCGTTCCCCGGGACGAGCTCGACCGCGTGCGCGAATGCGGCGGCGGCTCCGGCCCAGTCCTCCCGGGAGATGTCGAGCTCTCCGAGACGGATCCACAGCGAACTGGATTTCGGGAGGAGCTCGAGCCCGTGCTGGACCTCGCGAGCGGCTTCGTCCCGGTTTCCGAGCCCGCTCTCCGCCTCGGCGAGCAGGAGCACGAGTCGTTCGTCCCGGGGGATGCGGCCGAGCGAGCTGCGCAACAGCTCGCGCGCTTCGGAATGCTTGCCCTCCTCCATGAGGGAGTGGGCGGTTCCCGCAACGGCCACGGCTGAGCTCGGTTCCTTGCGAAGGATCTCCTCGTAGATGGCGCGCGCTTCCGCCGGGCGTTCGGCCCGCGATAGGATCTCCGCGCGCAGGAGGAGCATCGCATCATCCGCAGGGTCTGGGGCGGTACCCGGAGCGCTCCCGGCATCCAGCCGCTCGAGCGCGAGGTCCGGGCGGCCGGATTCCATCAGGAGACGGACCCGACGGAGCGTCACGTCGCGGGTGCGCTCTGGATCGATCTCTATCACCTGGCCATAGGCCGCTTCCGCCTCCCCGACCATCGAGAGCCGAGCCGCGAGATCGCCAAGTCGCAGGTAGAGCGTGGGATCGCGGGCGTCGGGACCGTCGATGCGCAGTACCGCATGGAGCGTATCGTACGCCGCTCGAGTCTCTCCCGTGATCTCCTGGACCTCGGACCTCTCGATCTGGACCGCACGATCGGCCGGGTCGAGTCGGGCAATTGCGGTCAGGGAGTACAGAAGTTCCTGCGGGTTGCGCAGGGCTCGATAGGCTTCGGCGCGGGTGCGCCATACATCGACATCCTCCGGGCGTTGCGCGAGAAGGGAGTCGCATACTCGCACGCAGGCCGCCGGGTCGCCCGCCAACTCGAAGGTGCGCGCGATGCCCAACAGCCCTCCGCGATCGTTCGGGGCGGATCGCAGCCCCTCCTGGTACTCCGCGATCGCCTCCGGGAACGCCCCACGCTCGGCGAGCGAGCGCGCGTGCTGGAACACGGCGTGGGCGGGTTCTAGTTCGCCCGGGCCGGGCGGCTCAGTGACAACAACTCTCCCGGGCATCGATGGTAAAAACGGCGGTATATGCGATAAATAGCTTCTCTACCACAGGAAGCGGAACTCCGGGCACGGACTCGAGGACGGCGCCGGTCGTCGGCCGACGCTCGACCGGCCCGCCGCCGCGTTGCCGAGGAGTTTATTCCTCGGGCGCCCTCGGGCAATCGTGCGGCCACCCACCTCGCCCCCGCGGAAGTCGATCTTCGACCCGGTCCACGGTCAGATCGAGCTCGAGGGGGCCGCGCTCGCGCTGGTCGGAACGCGGGAGTTCCAGCGCCTCTGGGGGATCCACCAGACGGGGTTCGCCCACCTCGTGTTCCCGGGAGCGAATCATACGCGACTCGAACACTCGCTCGGTACCTACTGGGTCGCGCGGGAGATGGCTCGCCACCTCGATCTGGACGCCCCTTCGACCGAGCTCGCGATGGTCGGCGGGCTGCTCCACGATCTGGGTCACCCGCCCTTTTCCCACACTCTCGAACCCTCCATGCGGGAGGTGCTGGGACGTGGGCACGAGGCGGTCTCGCGCGCCCGGATCGTCGGAGCGGAGATCCCCGGTGTGGAGGAGGACCCCGAGGCGGTCACGGTTCCGACCACCCTCGAGAAGCACGGACTCCGGCCCCGGGACATCGCCGACCTCGTCGATCCGCCGCGCCACCGGGAGCTCCATGGACTCCTCCGCTCGATGCTGCACAGCGCGGTGGACGCGGATCGCATCGATTACCTTCAGCGCGATGCGCACTACACCGGGGTCGCACACGGCGCGATCGACGCGGTGCGGCTGCTCGACACCATCCGAGCCCACCGCGATCGGATCGCGTTTGCCGAGAAAGGCCGGATGGCGGTCGAGGGGTTCCTCGTCGGTCGGGCCCTGATGTACGCGGCAGTGTACTACCACAAGACGGTGCGCGCCGCCGAACTCATGGCCCAGGCGGCCGTCGAGCGCTCCGAAGGGTATCCGGAATCCGCGCGTGTTCTGTTCTCGTGGACCGATGGCGAGCTCCTCACCCGCCTCCCCGATCGTGGAGGTCTCACGGCGCGACTGGTGAAGGGCCTGCTCGAGCGGCGCTTGTACAAGCGCGCGTATCGTCTGACGGAACTCGATGCGGGAAGGGCCCGCCGGTGGGCTCGGATCCTGCGCTCACCGGCCGAGCGTCGACAACGCGAGGACGCGCTCGCCGAACGCCTCCGAGCGCCGCCGGGGAGCGTCCTCTTCGATCTCGCGGGCCTCGAACCCCGGGGCCGCCCCCTCGACGATTGGGCGGCGATCGCCGTCCTCGGGCGTCGGGGCGCGACGTACCCGTTCCGAGCCGCCTCTCCCTGGAGAGCCTTGGTCGAGCGACCCGCGGCCGACTCGCCCGTCGTGGTGTACACCGCCCCGCGGTATCGGGCGGCGGCGTCTCGGATACTGGCGCGCTCGCCCTCGCTCCTTCCCTAGCGAACTCTCGGAGCCTTCACTCGAGAGCGAGCACGCGATTCCACTGGGCCCCCGTCAACGGGAGGACGGAGAGCCGACCGATCCGCACGAGGGGGGAGTCGGAGAACACCGCCTCCTGCTTCAGCCGTTCGAGCGGTACGGGGTGGTGGAGGGCGCGTACGGGGCGGACCTCGATCGACCAGGAGCCCCGATCATCGTGAGGGTCGGGGCGAGGCTCGGAGGAGACCCGGAGGATTCCCACCGCGGCGCGTTCCGCGCCGGTATGGTACATAATCGCTTCGTCGCCGGGCCGCATCGCGCGCAGATGCCGGAGCGCGAGCGCATTGTGAACGCCGTTCCACTCGGTCGTGCGATCCCGGACGAGATCGGAGAATCGATAGCTCTCCGGATCCTCTTTGAGCAGCCATCGCGCCATAACCTCCCGAGTTCGCCGGAGGCATTACGGGCTCGGTCCGCCACGCCCTTTATACCGGACGGTCCCTCGGTACGCTGTGCGCGTCGTCCTGGTCGGCACCGGGGTCTATCCCATCCCGCCGCCCGGCTACGGTGCGATCGAGCGCCTCATCGCCCAATACGCGCAAGCGCTGCAGGCCGGTGGCCACGCGGTCACGGTAGTTCAGGAGGTCCGGCGCCAGCAGCCCGTCGACGAATACTGGTTCGCAGGCCGGTTGAAGGGGCTCCTCCGTTCCCAGACCGCCGACATCGTTCACGCTCAGACCCCGGTGGTGGGGAACCGGATCGCCTCGCTCGGCATCCCGTACGTCTACACGACCCATTCTCGCAACTGGTTCTCGGTTCGGGGGCTCACGCAGCGATGGGGATTCCGGCTGGAACGCCGCGCGATCTCGCGCTCGGCGGCCACGATCTGCCCGACGGATCGCCTCAACGCGGAGGTCAGCCGGCGCTTGGGAACCCATCGCCCCGCGGAGCTTCCGACGATCCCCATCGGAATCGATGTGGGCTCGTGGCGACCGGCCGAACCACCCCCCGCGACGGTCTCCGCCCTCGCGGTAGGGACCGTGATCCCGATCAAGCGATGGGAGCAAGCCGCGGGCGCCCTCGCGGGAACGGGGATCCGACTGCGTCTTGCCGGCCCGGTGCCGGATCGCGCCTACGCCGAGCGCGTTCGATCGGCCGGTCCCGTGGAGATCCTCGGCGAGATCCCCGATGCCCAACTGCAGGAGGAGTACCACGCCGCGTCGTTCCTGATCCACCCCAGCGCGAGCGAGATCCTTCCCGTCGCTGTGCTCCAGGCTTTCGCGTGCGGAATCCCCGTGATCGGGTCGGAGGCCATCCGGCCGGTGCTCGAAGATGGAATCGCCGGATTCATCGCGGTGCCGGATTCGCGCGGCAGCCTCGCCTCGAGCCTTCGGGCGCTCGCCGTGCAGCTCCGAGATGACCGTCCGTTGCGCGCACGCCTGGGCGCCGGGGCTCGGCGCTGCGCGGAGGAGCGGTACAGCTGGCCGAAGATCGTGGCCGCTCATCTCGACCTGTACGAGGCCGTCCGCAATCGCTTCGGCCCGGCACTCCCCGGCTAGCCCCGTACGACCCGCGGACGCCCGGGCTCGCCGGTCGCCTCGATGGCGTCGAGGCCGTAATTTCAAGGATTCCGAAGATACTCTCTTATGGGGTACGCCCTATCGCGTCTCCGGTGCTGAGGTAGCCTAGCTCGGCCAAGGCGCCAGATTCGAGATCTGGTGGTGCGTATGCATCGCGGGAGTTCAAAGGGGACCCGGCCACATGTCCGGGTCTCGGAGATTCTCCCCCTCAGCGCCTCCCATCGCCCGCGGCGGATCGTTGTCACGCTCGAGATCACGCGGGCGGGTTCGGTAGACCGACGTCGGGTCCTCATCGCCCCCGGCTCTTCGATCCGGGAGGCGCTCGCAGCCGTGGGAGCTCCGCCGGAAGGTAGCGCGGTCCTCCGCGAGGGAGTTCCTCAGCCACTCGATGCGACGATCGACCGCTCGGTGCGCCTCACGGTCATTCCCACGTTCTCGGGGGGATAGTTCCGCCGCCCATGCCTTCCGCGCGGGGCGCGGGGGTTGCAGGGCACGCAGGAATCGTTCCCGAACCGACCGAAAAGTACGACTACCTCCAGAGGATGGAGCCGGAGATGACGACCCTCCGCGAGCTGGACACTGCGATCCGGACCCGGCACCTGCTGAAGCACCCGTTCTACACGGCATGGTCGCGCGGCGAACTTTCGCTCGACACGCTTCGACAGTACGCCGGCCAGTACTACCACTTTGAATCCAACTTCCCGCGCTACGTCGGGGGCGCCTACGCCCGGCTCCAGCGCGCGGAGGATCGTCGCGTCCTGCTCGAGAACCTCCAAGACGAGGAGGGGTCGTCGCCGACGCACCCGGAACTCTGGATCGATTTCGCCCGTGGGATCGGAGCTCGCTGGTCCGCCCGCCGGCCCCCCGCGCCTACGCGGCCCACTCGGAACCTCTGCTCGACCTACGAGGCGCTCACGATCGGGGCCGGCGAAGCCGCCCCGGCACTCGGAGCTCTGTACGCGTATGAGGCGCAGTTCGCCGAGGTCGCGGCGGAGAAATCGCGCGGCTTGCGGGCGTTCTACGGCGTCCGAGCGAAATCGGCCCACGAGTTCTTCCGAGTCCACACGGTCGCCGACGTGGAGCACTCGGCTGCGGAGCGAGCTGTCCTCGCCCGGGAGTTGCGGGCGTCGCCCTCCGCGGGTCCCGCGACCGGCCGCGCGGTCGACCGGACCCTGGGCGCCTGGTGGAGCTTCCTCGATTCGTTCGCTGGCTGAACGAACCGAGGAACCAGCGGAAACGGAACTCCCTCGAAGCCGAACCGTAACGCTCATATAGGTATCGCAAGTGGTTTATACCACTTGTCGCGCGTCGACGGGCGATCGGCATCGCGAGAGGTCGGTACGGTTTTGGCCGTGACCCCCACGGGGACGCTGACGGTGCGCTCCTCCGGAGCGGATGTCGCTCCGGAAGGAACCATCGTGACAGATCATAAGGGTGGATTCCGCGGGCGCGTGCTGCGAGTGTTCGGGCCGGTGTCTCGGCCGTACTTGGTCGTTCGGCCCCGGCGGACGGTCTCGCCCGCCGAGGGCGCGGCCCTCATCGGAGCGAGCCTTCTGCGCGACTCGAGAGAGGAGGGCGCGAGATGACGGTTCCCCGTGAGAGCGCCAAGGAGCCGAAGACGGCAAACCTCGCGGTCCCCGCCGGGCCGAAGGCCGCCGCGAAAGCCGGGGACCTCGTCGTTCCCACCCGTTGCACGAATTGCGGATCGACCCACCTGACCCGCGACTACGAACGCGGCGAACTGGTCTGCGACGAGTGCGGTCTGGTCCTCGAAGAGGCGATGATCGACCAAGGCCCCGAGTGGCGTGCCTTCGACGCGGAGCAGGGCGCGAAGCGGGCCCGCACGGGCGCCCCGAGCACCCTGACGATCCACGACAAGGGGCTCTCGACCGAGATCGGTTGGCGCAACCGCGACACGTTCGGCAAATCCATCCCAACGCGCAACCGGGCGCAGCTCTACCGGCTTCGGAAATGGCAGCGACGGATCCGCGTCTCGAACGCGACCGAGCGCAATCTTTCGTTCGCGCTGGCCGAGCTCGAGCGCATCGCTTCGAGCATGGGGCTCCCGCGCAACGTCCGGGAGACCGCGGCGATGATCTATCGAAAGGCGGTCAATCGCAACCTGATCCGCGGCCGCTCGATCGAGGGAGTGGTCGCGGCGTCGCTCTACGCGAGCTGCCGCCAGTGCAACGTGCCGCGCACGCTGGACGAGATCGCGTCCAAGTCGCGCATCGGACGCAAGGAGATCGGACGGACCTACCGCTTCATGACGCGTGAGCTCCAGCTCAAACTGCTCCCGACGAAGCCCGCGGACTACATCCAACGGTTCTGCTCGGAGCTCAAGCTCAAGGGAGAGATCCAGACCCGCGCGAACGAGATCCTAAAACTGGCGACGGAGCGGGAGCTAACGAGCGGGCGCGGCCCGACGGGCGTCGCCGCCGCCTCGATCTACATCGCGAGCGTTCAAGCCGGGGAGCGCCGGACCCAGCGCGAGGTCGCGGAGGTCGCCGGCGTGACCGAAGTGACGATCCGCAATCGCTACAAAGAGCTCACCGAGAAGCTCAACCTGCGCGTGATGCTCTAGAACCGATGCGCCGTCTACCGCGATGCGGCGATCACCGGCTCGGTGTTCTCCAGGCTTCGCCATAGATAGTACGTCGCGTGGGATCTCCACGGCGCCCAGGGCCGGCCGATCCGTTCCACCGTGCGCTCCGCGGGGAGAGCGCGGTACCCATAGGAGAGTTGGACCGCCCTGCGCACTCCCAGGTCGCCGGTGGGAAGGACGTCGGGTCGGCCGAGCGAGAACAGCAGGAACATCTGCGCGGTCCAGCGGCCGATCCCGTGGACAGCGCTCACGTGTTCGGTGATCTCCTCGTCCGTCATGCGGGGGAACCGGTGGAAGTCGATGCGCCGGTCCACGACGTGCGACGCAAGGTCCCGTAGATAGCGGATCTTCTGCGGCGAGATCCCCGCGCTACGCAGTGTCGCGTCGGACGATGCGAGGAACCACCGCGGGGGAGGCATCGCGCGCGTGCCCGCCGTCCGTTGGATCTTCCGCAGGATCGACGCGCCGGCCGCGCCGCTGATCTGCTGGTAGATGATCGCGCGGGCGAGCGCGGGGAACCCGGAGGGGCGCACCGGCGGTTCGTGGAGGCCGACCCGCCGGATGATCCCGGCCATGACCGGATCCGACCTGCCGAGGTGCCGCGCGATCGAGCGGGACGAGGGGGCCATGCTCGGAGGCGAGCCTCGGGCGCAGTAACCGTTGGCGCCCCGCTCCCCACCACCGTATTCTAGGGCGGCGAGGTGAACGGGCCGTGCCGCCGCCGCTCTCCATCGGGGTCCTCGCGTCGGGAGAGGGAACGACCCTCGAGGGGATCGCCCGGGGGATCGCCGAGCACGGGATCCCGGCGCGCATCGTGCTCGTCGTGTCCGACCGAGAGGGGGCCCCGGTGGTGGACCGCGCCCGTCGCGCGGGATTGCCCGTCGCGGTGCTGCCGGTTCGCGGGACCGAGCGCGAGGCGTGGGCGCGCGAACTCACGCGGCTCCTGCGGACCCACGGCGTCCAACTCGTGGTCCTCGCGGGATTCCTCGCGATCTTACCCGAGGGCTGGGTGGAAGAGTGGCGCGGCCGGGCCATCAACCTTCACCCATCGCTCCTGCCACGGTACGGGGGACGCGGCATGCACGGCTTGCGGGTCCACGCGGCCGTGCTCGCGGCCGGTGATCGCGAGACCGGCGCCGCGGTGCACATCGTCACCAACGAGGTCGACGGCGGTCCGGTCCTCGGCCAGGACCGTATCGAGGTTCGACCGGCCGATACACCGGAGTCGCTGCGCGATCGGCTGCGCCCGATCGAGATCCGTCTAATGATGGAGACGATCCGGCGGTTCGCAATCGGAGAGCTCGCGCTGCCCTATCCGGTCGCCGCGTCGGCCGGCGCCGCCAGCGCCTCCGAGAGCCGTACGGGGTGAGCGGGCAGCTTCACGTGGAGGATGTGGCGGGTCGTCTTCGGCGGGAACGGCTCGCTGGCCCGCGCGCGTCGCACGACCTCGGCTCGGGAGATGGGGGGCCCCGGACGCCACCGTTCGAGGGAGATCACCGAGTCGTCCTCGTACTCGACCGCCCAGACCGGGATGCGGGTCGCTCCGAGCCGTAGAAGGGCGGCGTAGCGGTGGTGGCCGTCGAGCAGCACGCCCGTCGCGCGATCGATGTAGATCGGGGTCTCGCACACGCCCGAGCGCTGCATCTGCCTCGCGAGCTTCTCGACGCGCACAGGGTCGGTCCGTTCGTGGATGAGGATCCGGTCGGCCGGCCACCACTCGAACGTAGGGCCCGAGCTCATGCCACCCTCGCGGAATCGCGCACCTTCGTGAGCGCGCGGCGCACGAACACTCCGACCATGCGCTTGCGGTACTCCGGGGCGAGGAAGGTGTTGTGGACGGGGCGCGACTGCCGCACGACCCCCTCCGCGATCGCCCGGATCCGCTCGTCGCTCAAGCGCGAACCGACGACGGGGTCCGTCAGTTCGTCGAAGCGGCGGGGGCGGGTCTCGACGCCGCCGAGGCCGAGCCTCAGCCCCAGCACTCGGTCTCCGTCGAAGCGCCCGGCGGCCGCGACGCCGAGCTCGGGGAAGTCGAACGAGGGACGCACGCGCAACTTCAGGTATGTCGCGGCACGCTCGCGCGCGTCCTTCGGCAGATGGACCGCGACCAGGAGCTCTCCCGGCGCCATGCGGTGCCGGCGGATCCCGTCGCCCTCGGCGTCGTACAGGCGCTCGAGGGCGACCCGGCGCCGTCCGTCGGCCCCCGCGATCTCCACTTCGGCATCCAACACCTCGAGGGTGGGGGCGAGATCGCCACTGAACGTGGCGTAGCACTTCTCCTTCTGGGGCACGACGTGGCACCGATCCCCATCGGCCTTGAGGCAGTAGCCGAGGCTCGCGCGCCAGAACTCGCTCTGGTTGAAGAAGAAGCATCGCGTCTCGAGGAGGAGATTGCCGCCCACCGTACCCGAGGCCCGGACGAGCGGGGTGGCGATCTCGCGGATCGCCTCCCAGATGCCGGGGTACGAGCTCGCGAACGCGCGGTCCCGCTCGAGGTCGGCGAGTCGAGCCATCGCGCCGATCCGATCGAGCGAGATCCCGTCGAGCTCGGCGACGTTCCCGAGCGCGATCAGGTGGGGCCGCACGTTCAGATGCATCTTGTAGTTCGGCAGGAGATCCGTCCCGCCGGCGAGGTAATCGGAGCCGTCGACGTGCTCCGCGCGCAGGCGCACGGCTTCCTCGATCGTCGTCGGCTGGTAGAGCTCGAACGGGTCGAGATGCATGGTCAGGCGCCCTTCCAGGCGCGACCCTCCTTGCGGCGATCCTCGATCCCGCGGACGATCCGGTCCGGGGTGATCGGCAGTTCGTAGCATCGGACTCCGACGGCGTCGTAGATGGCGTTCCCCATCGCGGGCAGCGCCGCGATCAGCGGACCTTCGCCCGCCTCCTTCGCCCCGAACGGCCCTTCGGGGTCGTCGTCGCCCACCAGGAGCACTTCGATCTCGGGCATCTGGGCGGGGGTGGGTATCTTGTACTCGAGCAGCGACGGATTCAAGAGGCGCGCGCCGCGGTAGTTCATCGACTCGCCCATGACCTGGCCGAGGGCCATGTGGATCGAGCCCTCGACCTGTCCTTCGACCGCGAGCCGGTTGAGCGGACGACCGCAGTCGAACGCCGCCCACATCTTCTCGGCCCGGTACAGGCCGGTCTCGGGATCGACCGCGACCTCGGCGACGTACGCGCCGAAGGAGTAGGCGGGGGCGGTGCCGGCGCGTGCGCCCTTGAACGAGCCTCCCATCGGGGGAGAGGAGTACGCCCCGGTCGCGGTGAGAGCTCCGGCGCGCTCCATCGCCGCGTGGAGCGCCTCCATGAACGTCACTCCCACTTCGGGTCGGTGTCGGACCTGGATCCGCTCGTACGCGACCTCGAGCTGCTCGACGGGATGGCCGGTCCGGTGGCTCGCCGCCCGCAGGAGCTGGGCCTTCAGGTCCTCGGCCGCCCGTCGGGCAGCGTTCCCCATCATGAACGTCACGCGGCTCGAGTAGCTGCCGATGTCGATCGGGCTGACGTCCGAGTCGACGCGCTGGACATGGACGCGCTCGAGATCGACTCCCAGGACCTCGGCTACGATCGCCGCGAGCAGCGTGTTCGATCCCTGTCCGATATCGGCCTGCATCGAGTGCACCGCGATCCCGCCGTCCATGTCAACCTTGAGATGGACGGTCGATTGCGGCATCACGGGCTTGAAATGGATCGGGCTGTTCGAGCCCGAGATGTAGAATCCGCACCCGAGCCCCACACCGCGGCCGTAGGGCAACTTGCGGAACTTCGAATCCCACCCGCTGCGCTCGCGTGCGGCAGCGAGGCATTTCAAGAAGGAGGTCGAGGTGATCCGGAAGTCGTTGATCGTCGTCGAGTTCGGTGGGAGCGCGTTGCGCGTGCGCAGGTCGAACGGATCGAGCTTCGTCGCTTCCGCGATCTCGTCCAGCCCGACCTCGATCGAGTAGCGCAGATTGGTGCCGCCGTGGGCCCGCATCGCCCCGGACGGAGGCTTGTTCGTGTACACGCGGCGGCCGCGGTACCGGAAGTTCGGAATCCGGTACGGGCCCATGGCGAGAACCCCGTTGTAGTACGTAGTGACCGTTCCGAACGAGCTCCACGCTCCCCCATCGATCAGCGCGTCGATGTCGTAGGCGAGGATCCGACCCTCGGCATCCGTCGCGATCCGAACCTCGTTATCGGTCGGGTGCCGGCCGTGGTTGGTGTAGAACACGTCCTCGCGGTCGAGCAGCATCTTCACGGGCCGGCCGGTCTCGATCGAGAGCGCGGCGCACACGATCTCGTGCGGAAGGGGGTCCGATTTGCCCCCGAAGCCGCCTCCGACCTCCGGTTTGATCACCCGGATCCGGTGCATCGGGATCCCGAGCACCTCGCTCAGCGCGCGATGCAGATAGTGCGGGACCTGGGTCGCGCTGTAGACCGTGAGGCGACCATCGGCCGTCGCCTCGGCGATCGTGACGAGCGGCTCGGTGAACGCATGGGTAACTCCGGCAAAGCGTCCGTGGACCCGGACCCGGTGGGTCGCTCGGGCGAACGCCACGTCGACGTCGCCGAAGTGCTGGACGACCTCCTTCTGGATGTTCGTCCCGAGAAGCCCGCGCGCATGGATCGGCTCGGCGACCTTTTCGACGCCCATCCGGGGGTCGGTGTACTCGGGCAGGGGTTCCACGTCCACTCGGACCAGTTCGAGCGCTCGCTCGGCCGTCCGCTCGTCCACCGCGGCCACGGCTGCGACGATGTCTCCGATGTACCGTGTCTTTCCGACCGCGATCGCGGTCTCGTCGCGCGTGATGGGGAGCACGCCAAACGGGGTCGGGTACTTCTCACCGGTGAGGACCGCGGCGACGCCCGGCAGGGCTCGGGCCGCGCTCGTGTCCACCGAGACGATCCGCGCGTGCGCCCACGGGCTGCGCAGGAGCCGACCGACCAGCATGCCGGGCCGACGGATGTCGTCGGTGTACTCCGCCTGGCCCGTCACCTTCAGCGGGCCGTCGATGTACGGGATCCGGCCCCCGAGGAGGCGCATCCCGCGCGTTCCCCCGGTCGCCATCAGCGTCCCTCTCGGGCCGCAGCCTCGATCGCTTCGATGATCTTCGTGTAGCCGGTGCATCGGCACAGGTTTCCCGAGATCGCGTCGATGATCTCCGCTCGCGTGGGGCTCGGCCGTTCCTGGAGCAGGGCGGTCGCGGTGACGAGGAATCCCGGCGTGCAGAACCCGCATTGGGTGGCACCGTGCTCGACGAATGCGCGCTGGAGCGCCGAGAGGCCGTGGACCGGAGTCACGCCTTCAATCGTCGTGATCGACCGGCGATCGACGAGGCGAGCGAGCGTGAGGCAGCTCAGCGTCGGTCGCCCGTCGACGAGGACGGTGCAGCAGCCACAGGTTCCGAGATCGCAGCCCCGCTTGGTGCCGGTGAGCTCGAGGTCCTCTCGGAGGAGGTCAAGGAGGATGCGCTCGGGTGGGCACGGCCTATCGATTGGAAGGCCGTTGACGGTGATCTTCAGCGAGCTCGAGGGCGTGGGACCCACGCCGTTCGCCGCACCGCCTTTCGCGCGTGATGGCATCCTACGGGCCCCCGGTGCCGGGGGAGGTGTCCGACCGTTTCGCGACCGCCGCGGGCCGGGGGAGCGGGCTGCGCGTCGGATGTCGTCCCCGTACGAGCTCGGCCGCGACGCTCAGTGCGATCTCGCTGGGACTCTCGGCGCCGATGTCGATGCCCACGGGGGAGCGGATCCGGCCGATCGCGGTCCGCGAAACGCCTCGCTCCCGCAGCGTGTGGAACATGTGCTCACGCTTGGAAGCGCTCGCCATCAGCCCGATGTGCCCGGGGAACCGCTCGATCGAATCGGCCAGGAGTTCTAGGTCCTTCATCGCGTCGTAGCCCAGGAGGTAGAGGTGGGTGAACGACGCAGGGTCGAATATATCCCAGACCCCGCGAGGCGCGACGACCTCGCGCCGGACCGCTGTGGGAAACCGATCGAAGCCGACCCAGTCTGGGCGGTCGTCCGCGACGCTGTAATCGTACTCGAGGCTCGGAAGGAGCGCCGCGATCGCAAGGGAGACATGTCCACCGCCCCAGAGCAAGAGGTTGGGCCGGGCGGGGACGTACTCGACGGCGACATCCACGGTCCCCCCGCAGAGGCTTCTCAGACCTCCAGGTTTCCAGGCCTGAAGATCGAAGTGGAGGAGATCCCCCTGTCCCAGTTCGAGTGCCTTCCGGCACGCTTCCTTGACGCGCTCCTCGAGTTCGGCGCCCCCGACGGTGCCGAGCGAAGTGCCGTCCGCCCGCACGAGCATGCAGGCCCCGAGCTTGCCCGGGACCGACCCTGCCGTGCGGACGATCGCTGCGCGAGCGAAGGGCTGGTGCGCCTCCATGAGGTGCAACTCCTCCCGGATCAACCTTCGATCCATCGACGCTCCGAGCGCTCCCGCCACTCCTGATGCGCGGAGACATATCGCTCCAACGTGTCCACGTTGGCGAAGACCCCCGGGTCGTCCACGGGAACTCGAACCACCTGCGGCCCGAGCGCGGGGAGGAGACTCCGCAGAGGGGCGTCGGCGGCCAACGACTCGATGGCCGGAAACACCGAGCGTCGGATCAGGACGGGGTGGCCTCCGTGTCCCCCCCACGTCGGAACGAACCACGATCCCAGCGCGTCGCGGGCCCGGGCCCGCAACAGCTCGAGCACGGTCGCCGGCTCGACGAAAGGGTGGTCGACCGGCCATAGGAGCACGTCGTGGCCCGCCGGGATCGCCCCGAGGCCGGCCTGGATCGAGGCCGTTCGACCCTCCCTCCACCGCTCCGCCTCGACCACCGAAACGGGGAGCCCCTGAACGGCCCGGAGCACCGCGTCGGAGTGCGCGCCCGCCACCGCGATCACCGGGAACAATTCCTCGTCCAACGAGATCTCCGCCATCCGCCGGATCGCCGGGCGAGAGCCCACGGGGAGGAGGGCCTTCGGTCGGCCATAGAAGCGATTGGAGGCGCCGCCGCTGAGCAGCAGCGCGGCAACCTTCTCCCCGTCGTTCATAGAACCCACTCGGCGCGGAGACCCCCCAACTCGTTGGGGGGAGGAGCGCCGGCACATATTTGTCTCCCGAGGTGATGGCCCCGGCGTACAGCCGAGCGAGTTCCCCTCCGAAGGGAGCGAGAACGCTCGGCGCAGGGTGCGCCCGCCCCCGAACACCTCGCACGAGGTAAGGCACTTCCACGAGAGAGCACCGGCTGAAGGTCGGGAATCGACGGGCATACGCACCAGACTCGGGGAGCCACGCCTCCGCAAGGAGGGGACGGAAACACCTTTGATGCCCCTCCCCGAGTCGGGCCGCTTCCCGCTTTGTGCGGGTAGGGATCGGAATCCCGAAGTCGACCGGCCCATCCCGCTCCGTACCGTCGGTAAGACGGCGTTTTCTGGGGAACCAAAACCTGGACGGATATTCGTAGTGCAAGCCTCCCAACTTGCTGGGAGGTCGTTGACCTTGACCCATGGAGCGGGAGGCGCCGCGGAGCGGCCTGGGGCCGGCCCGGAGCGCATCGCGCTATCGAGAGAATCCACATACGGCTAAATACCCTCACCGGGTGGCTCGCCGCCTCATGACTCACCCAAGGGACGTTCCGCCTTCCGCTTTGCTGCCCCGTTTGGCGACCGAGCTCAAGAACCGAGCGGCGGTCACACCCCCGACGTGGGCGGCGTTCGTGAAGACCGGGGTCCATAAGGAACGCGCTCCCACCCAGGACGACTGGTGGTACATGCGCAGCGCCTCCGTCCTGCGCAAGATCTACGTCCACGGGAATATCGGCATCTCGCGGCTGAGCGCGGACTACGGGGGCAAGCGCGACCGCGGCAGCGCCCCGTACCACGCCCGGAAGGGCTCCCGAGCCGTGCTGCGGGAGATCGTCCAGCAGCTCGAGCATGCGGGCTTGGTTCAGGCGTACAAGAACAAAGGCCGGCGCGTCAGCGGGGAGGGTCAGAAACTCCTCGACACGCTCTCGCGCGACACGTTGAAGGCTCTCGCCGAAAGCCGCCCCGAACTGGCCAAGTACCTCTAGCGCCGTGATGGGACGGGAGTCGCGAGATCCGATGACGGCCAATGACGACGTGGAGCTCGCCGAGCTTCGGCGGCGTCGCCTGCAGGAGATCCAGCAGATGCAGCAGGGGGCGACGCAGAACGCCTACTCCGCTCAGCAGGCCGAGATGGAGCGGCGCGACGCGGAGCGGGCGGAGGTCCTCCGCCGCGTCCTGACCCCCGAAGCCCGAGAGCGACTCGGACGGATCCGTCTCGCGAAGCCGGACGTAGCGGCGTCGGTGGAGCAGCAGGTCATCGCCCTCGCCGCGAGCGGGCGGCTCCAGCGGCCGATCGACGATGCGACACTTCGCGCTCTCCTCGAGCGCATCTCCCCGGAACGACGCGAGATCAAGATCACCCGCCGGTAGGGACGAAGAGGATACTCCAATGGCGAATCGCAGGAAGAGCTCCGCGCGCAAGACCCGACTGAACCGCGCCGTCAAGCAGAACCGCCGGGTTCCCGCCTGGGTCATGCAGCGCACGAGCCGGCGCGTGGTCCGCCACCCGAAGCGGCGCACGTGGAAGCGCGGACATCTGCACAAGTAATGGAGGAGTAGACGATCATGGCACGCAATCCGAACGCCGCCGCGCCGACCGAGGAACTCGAACGCGAGTACGTGATCCCGCTGCGGGCCAGCATGCACCAGCCGTCGCGTCGCCGCCGCTCGGGCCACGCGCTCGAGACCGTCCGCCGCTTCATCAGCCGCCACATGAAAGGCAAACCCGAGGACGTCTGGATCGACCCGCGCATCAACCTGTTCATCTGGGAGCGCGGCATCCAGCACATCCCTCGACAGGTTCACGTGAAAGCCATTCGCTTCGAGGACGGCCTCATCGAGGTCGACCTCCTGGACGAGGCGTAAGACCTCGTCCGGGGGAACCACGAGGCGTGCCGGTCGGTCGTGCACTGTTCGGCGGAAGCCCGTATCTCGGCGTCCACCTGCGCGTCACCGACTCCGCGGCGATCGTGCCGCCGAGCACCCCGGCCGCGCTCGAGCATGAGATCGAGCGGCTGCTCGGGGTGAAGGCCTACCGCACGACCGTCTGCGACAGCGAACTGGTCGGTCCCCTTCTCGCGATCAACTCGAACGGGGCGGTCGTCGGCGACACGATCGATGTCTTGGAGCGGGCCGTGCTCGAGCGGATCGTGCCGGTGGTCGTGATCCGCGCGCGCCAGAACGCGCTCGGCAACAATCTGCTCGCGAACGATCACGGAGCGCTCGCACACCCCGAACTATCGGACGTGGCGATCGGCAAGATCGCCGGGGCCCTCGGAGTACCCGTCCATCGGGGAACCCTGGGCGGCCTCGGTACCGTCGGCATGGCGGGCCTCGCGACGAACCGCGGAGTGGTGGTGCACCCGAAGGCGACGGAACACGAGGTCGCGTTCGCGGGCGAGGTCCTGGGCGTGCCGGTCCATCGATCCACGGCGAACTTCGGGGTTCCGGTGGTCGGTGCCTGCGCGATAGCGAACTCGCGAGGGTTCATCACCGGCCGGCCCACGACCCCGGTCGAGATCTCCCACCTGCAAGAGGGGCTCTCCATCTTCGACTAGGCCGGCGCGCGGAGCCGGTCTACGCGTTCAGGTAGTCCTGCGCACCCTGGATCAGGAAGCGCACGTCCGACGCGAGGGAGATGAACCGGAAGCCGAGCTCGACGGCCGCCCGCTTCTCTTCCACGTCGATGACGAGCGTGCCCGCGATCTTGCCATGCCGCTCGCAGGCGTCGACCACGCGACGCATGGCGTCGCGCACCTTCGCGTTCTTGCGATCGTCCAGGAAGCCCAGGCTCAGGGTGAGGTCCTGCGGCCCCACGAACAGGATGTCCACGCCGGAGACCCCCGCGATCGCCTCGAGATTGTCCAGGGCTTCCTTGGTTTCGATCTGAACGCCGACCGTGGTCTCCGCGTTCGCGACCCGCAGGTACGAAGCCAGGTGGCGCCCGTAGCGAGAGGATGCCCCGGCGGCCGCACCCCGGATCCCGTCCGGCGGATACTTCGCATAGGCCACGGCAGCCCTCGCCTGGGCCTCGGTGTTCACGAGTGGAACGAGGATCCCGCGTGCGCCCGAGTCGAGCGCCTGCTTGACGAGATACGGATCGAGGTTGCCCACCCGGATGAAGGGGGTGGCCCCGCTCCCGCCCAGGTCGGCCATCATCGCGGCTATCGTCTCGGGGTTCACCTGGGAGTGCTCGGTGTCGACCATGAACCACTCGAAGCCCATATCCTTCAACGCGTCGAGGCAGACGAAGGAGGACGACGAGATCCAAGTGCCGAAGGACACGGCGGGGGAGGAAAGGAGTCGGCTCTTGAGAGAATCCTGCACGGGAACGTCGGATGCAGTAAGGCCGGAGTTTGGGGATAACCGTTGCACCGGTTTACTGGGTGGGGAGATCCGAGGTTCGCCCGACCGATGCGGGCGGCGCCGCCGAGCGCTCTAGGTTCCACGCTTGCGCTTGACGTAGCGGACGGTGTAGCCGGCGATTCGGTTGGCCAGCTTCTTGTACGTTGCGTGGTACTCGCCACCTTCGACCGCCACGCCGAGGTCCGTCAGCTCGAGGACCTTGCGCTTGTTGTTCGCGAAATCTCCGTTGAAATCGTTCGGGTAATGGCGGATGAGGTCGATCGCGACCCTTTTGATGTAGGTCTGGCGGATGTTGCCCATGCGGGCGGCTCCGACCCAGGTGCGGGTTATAACCGTTCGCCCAGCGCCGGGCGGGAGGCTTTCCTCCGTTAGGCGCACCCGGGTGCGCGCTTGAGGTCCCGTGCAAGCCTGTCGTAGGCGGCCGTGCGGTCGGGACCCGCCCAAAGCGCCCACAACGCTAAGCGCCCCGGCGAACGTGGAGGGGCGATGGCGCTCGGAATCGACCATCGGCACTGCAAGGTCTGCGGGAAGACCTGCGCTCCTGGTTCGGAGACCTGCAGCGCCGCCTGCCAGGAGAAGCGCGACGCCACGATCCGCACCCGACGTTTCTACACGAACGTGATGTACATCGTCATCGCGTTCCTCGTAATCGTGCTGGCCATCAGCTTCATCCGGTAGAGGGACCCCGGTGGCGCGTTTTCCGGTCGTGGTGCTGGGAGGCACCTTCGATCGCCTCCACGTCGGTCACGAAGCGCTCCTGAACACGGCCTTCCGCGTGGGGCGGAAAGTGGGCATCGGCCTCACCACGACCGCCTTCCTGCAGGGCCGGTCGAAGCCGCAGGCCGAACTGATCGCACCGTACCCTGCGCGGCGCCGCGCCCTCGCCGTGTGGTTGCGGCGGCATCATTCCGATCGAGCGTGGTGGATCGCTCCTCTGGACGATGGCTTCGGCCGGTCCGTCGAGCCTGGCGTCTCCGCGCTCGTGGTCTCGTCGGACACCCTGGAAGGCGCTCGCGCAGTGAATCGAGAGCGCCGACGGCAGGGCTTGCCGCCCGTGGTGGTGGTGGCGGTGCCGCTCGTCCTCGCCGACGATCTCCAGCCGGTGAGCTCGCGGCGGGTCCGGGCTCGGATCATCGATCGTCGGGGTCGCCGACTCTCGCGCATTCCGATCCGCGTCCGCGCCCCGCGTGAAGCTCGCTCCGCGATCCGGGCGGCCCTCGAAGGCGTCTATCCGTCCCCCCGGATCCGTTGGTCCGCCCCGGGAGAACCCCCGTCGGCCTCGCAGCGGGAACGGGAGCGCCGACGCCCGTCCGAGATCGACCTCGAGGTCCGACTGCGCTCGCGTCGGAGCGGCACGTGGAGCATTGCCATCGCGGCGAGCCGGATCCGACTGCCGACGATCCGGGTTCGAGTCCGCTCGGCCGAGGAGCTCGAGACGCCGGTCCAGGAGAGACTCCGTCCGCCTCCCGCCCACGCGCGCGCCTCGCGGCGACGAATTCGCCGGCAGCGACTGAACAAACATTAAGCCGAGCGGCGCCCATTCCGCCCGCGATGGAAACGTACCTTCGGGTGACGTTCGACAGCGAGGGCGGGAAGCCCTCGGACGTGGCCGGCCAGCTGCATGCGATCGGATTCGATCCGACCCAGGGCAACTACGACTTCGTCTACGATTGGCAGGGCGGCGCTCGCCTGGAGCAGCTCTTGGATCTGACGGACGAGCTCACGCGCAGACTCCGCGGGTACCGGGTCCGGTTCGAGATCGAGACGGTCTGATCGGTTCGGTGCGGGCCGGGACTCCGGCTAAGCGTTTATAGAAAGCTCCGCTTCGACGGGGCGCCGTGCAGAGATATCCGGTCCGGACGAGCCATCGTTCCCAACTGACTCCCGAGATCCTTCAGAGTAAGTTGACCGCGGAGTTCGGTCCCGCCCAGATCGTGGGCGGCGCCGCGACGGCACGCTATGGGGCTCTCGAACGGATCTCGGCCCACGCCGAGGGAAGGGAGCTCGAAGTGGATGTCACGATGAACCCGAAGGTACCCGAGGACGTCGCCCGCGAAACGATCAATCGATACAACCGCTTCCTGGAAGCGGCGACCGGGTATTCGGCCAAAGAGCGCGCCAAGCGATTGCGAAAGTCGCCCGCTGCGTCGGACTAGCGAGGTCGAGCATCGATGGGTGGCCCCGGGGCCGGGCCCCTCCCATCCTCCGGGTCGCCGAGCGAACTCGACCGGCTACGTGCGGCGGTCGCGCTCTACTTTCCCATCTACGAGACCCAGATAGCGCCCGCTTCCCTCGTTCTCTCCGTCGACGTCGATCCCGCGACGCTCGAGGAGAAGTTCGACCGGCTCTGCAAGGATCTCTGGCCGCTGTTCTACGTTCCGATCCTCCACTACCAGACCGGAGAGTACACGATCGAGGTGATCCGGCGTCCCATCCCCCGCCACAAGGGGGTCTGGATCAACATCATCCTCTTGGTGGCGACGATCGCGTCGGTCGATTTCGCCGGAGCGCTCATCTGGCTCTCGTACGAGGGCCAGTCGACGATCACCTCCAACGCGTTCCTGTGGGGAGGGCTCACGTTCGCGCTCCCGCTGATGCTGATCCTCGGCCTCCACGAGCTCGCGCACTACTGGATGTCCCGACGCTACCAGCTGGAGGCGTCGCTCCCGTTCTTCATCCCGGTCCCGCCCCCGCTCCTCCTCGGTACCTTCGGTGCGTTCATCAGCATCCGCCAGCCGTTCACCAACCGCAAGGCGCTCTTCGACATCGGAGCCGCGGGACCGATCGCCGGGTTCATCGTCGCCATCCCCGTGACGATCCTCGGGCTGTACCTCTCCGCGCACTCCGCGGCCCCATCGCTCGCCGCGTGCGGGCCGACGGTCCTGGGAACGAGCTACAGCAACCTCGTCCTCAACAGCCCGCCCTTGTGGTACGTGCTCTCGCTGTTTTTCCCGATCTCGGGCAACGTCCACCCGCTCGAGTTCGCAGGGTGGGTGGGGATCCTCGTCACCTCCCTGAACCTGTTGCCCGCCGGACAACTCGATGGCGGTCACGTCTGGCGCGCGCTCCTGGGAGACCGGGCCCGGTTCATGAGCATCGCCGCGGTCTTCTTCCTCTTCGCGATCGGGCTGTTCTTCTACTTCGGGTGGCTGATCATTGGGTTCCTCGTCCTCTTGATGGGGGTTCGCCATCCTCCACCCCTCAACGACATCACGCCGATCGGGCTCGGTCGGACGCTGGTCGGGATTGGCGTCGCGGCAATCCTCGTCTCGGGCTTCGTCCTCGTCCCAATCTCCGCCCCCACGGGGGGAATCGGCTTCTCGGGTGCGACGATCCAGTACCCGGCGCACCCTCCTCCCGGGACGCTCGTCGCGGCGAACCTCTCCGTGGTCATTCAGAACTCCGACGAGATCGCGCATGGGTTCTTCTTCTCGACGACCGTCCAGAACGTCTCGATACCGACCCAGAACGGTAGTTGGCAGTACTTATCCGGTGCGGCGTTCACCGCGTACGCCGGGAATTCCACGTGGACGTTCTACTTCCCGAACGGCACGAGCGTCGTGCTCCACGGTGCGTCGGTGATGACCTCCTCCGCCGCGTACGTCACGATCGCCTCCTCCGATTCGGCTCCGCTGGCCGTGATGTACACGAACCCCTCGGCCGCCCACTCGATCCTGATCCAACTCGGTGCGATGGAGGTGTGTCCTCCCGTCGGCGCCGGTTCGGCGAGCACGAATTTCGCGCTCAGTCCCCCCTAGGGACCCGCTCGTAGACGCGGAACTCGCGGGTCAGGCTGCGGTGGACGCGCATCGGGATCGAGAGCATCCGACGCCAGGGCGCAGGAAGCGGATCCGGCCCCCCCGGGACGATGACGACCACGCGACCTCCCTCGCGGACCCGGCTCGCCCACACCGGCAGCACGCGAGCCATCAGGGCGGCCCCGCCCTCCTCTCCCGTCGCTGACGCCCGCCCGTACGGCGGGTCGGTAAGGAGCGCGTCGAACTCCTCCGTGCCGGCCTCGGCGCCGAGCGTCCCGGCGTCGCCGACCGTCAACTCTTCGGCGTGGATCCCGAGATGGGCGAGGTTCTGGAGCGCGCCCCGTATCATCGTCGGGTCGATGTCGACGCCGTAAAGCCGGGCTCCCAACAGACCCGCCTCGGCCAAGAGCGCCCCCGTCCCGACGAACGGATCGATCACGCGGTCGTTCGGACGGACGCGCGCCAGGTTGGCCGCGGCTCGCGCGAGCCGCGGGTCGAGCCCGACGGGGCGTTGGAAGGGGAGTCGGGAGATGCGTCGGCTCTCGAACCGGGAGCGATCCACGCTCGCGATCTCCTCGAGGTAGAGGTCGGAGTCCTCCGGACCCTCCGCGATCCAGATGCGCAGGTCCGGATTCGCGAGCGATATCTTGCCCCCACCACGACGGAACGCTTGCGCGCCGCGGGCGATCGCGGGGTCCGAGCCGCCCGAGCTCGCATGGCCCAGGCGGCGCAGCGCCGCGGTACGGCCTCCGGAGCCTTGCGCTTCGATCGCGTCGAGCGCGTTGGATGGTCCGGTCCCCATCGGTCGAAGCACCCGCCGGGACAGTGCGAGCCGTCGTGCGAGGTCCGCGGGGTCCACCGCGCTCGGGAGCTCGATGGCCAAGAGCCCCGGCGCGGGGGGAGGCACCGATGCCTCCGCGTGCCCGCCGAGCGCTTCGGCGGCGCCGGCCGCCTCCGCGCGCGCCAGCGGCTCGCTCAGCCCCGATAGCTCGATCCACAGGCGCACGGCTATGCCCCCGATGGATGGGTCGCGCGTGCGACGAGGCTGCGGACCTTCTCCGAGTGGGACCCTTCCCAGTAGACGTGGCGGCAGTCCGGGCACCGGTACAGCGCGAGGCCGTGTTCGACAAGCTCCCGCGGAGCGCCTACGGGCAGGGGGTCTTCAGGAGAAGGGATCCACCGGGCGAGCGCGCCGTTGCAGAGCGTGCATCTCTCGGGACGGACCTCCCATCGGATCGTCGGGAACGCCTTGCGAAGCTCGGCCAACTGGCCGTCGATGTCGGTGGCGCAGAGTCCTACGGCACCGGGCGTTTGACGGGCCAGCGTACGGTCCCGGGTCAGGAGGATCCTTCCTTCGAGCTGGGTCCGGGCTCGGACCTCGTGGTCCGTCCATCCCCGTGCGTACGCGGTGTCGAAGCCCATGAAACGAAGATAGCGCGCGAGGCGGCCAAGCATCTCGTCGGCCATCCAGCGCGGCTCCATGGCATCCGAGACGGCGGTGCGGGGAAACCCGTTTCGCACGGGGGGTCATATACACCGGACGCGTCGCGGGACCCGAAACTCGATGCGCTTGTTCGGGACGAACGGAATCCGCGAGGTGGTGGGACCGACGCTCACGCCGGAGTTTACGACCCGCCTCGCGAACGCCATCGCCGGGACCATCCCGGTCGGGAAACCCGTGGTGGTCGGCTGGGACGGCCGTACCTCCAGCCGCGCCCTCTCCTCCATCGTATCGTCCACGCTCGCGCTCGCGGGACACCACGTCATCGAGGTGGGGCTCTTGCCGACGCCGGCCATCCAGTACATGGTCGTGCGGCTCGCCGCCCAGCTCGGGGTCGTCATCACGGCGTCTCACAACCCTCCCGAGTTCAACGGGTTCAAGTGCATCCACTCCGACGGCCTCGAGATCCCCCGGTCGGCCGAGGAGGAGATCGAGCGCCGGTTCGCCGACACGCCGAGCACCGCGGTCCGCTACCGGTCGGTCGGGGAGATCGGCTTTCACGGAAGCGGCGCGCGCGAGTACGTCCATGGGGTTCTGGCCCGGGTGGACGCCCCGCGCATCTCCGCGCGCGCGTACACAATCGTTCTCGACGTCGGTAATGGCACCGCGGCGGTGACCAGCCCGGATCTCTTGCGGAGACTCGGCTGCCGGGTCGTGACGCTGAACGGCCATGTGGATGGGACGTTCCCCGGCCGGCCCTCGGAGCCGACCGAGGCCAACGTCGCCGATCTGCGGCGAGCGGTCCCGAGCGTCGGCGCGGATCTCGGGATCGCCCACGATGGGGACGCCGACCGCGCCGTGTTCGTCGAGCGCTCGGGACGCTACGTCCCGGGCGAAGAGATCCTCGCCCTCCTGGCGCGGGACGCGGTCCGACGCCACGGCGGCGGGATCGTCGTCACTCCCGTGACCGCGCCGGACTCTGTCGAGGAGGCCGTCCAGCCGTTGGGAGGGGAGGTCGTCTACACGCGCGTCGGCAGCCCAAACGTGACGCGCGAGATGCTCGCCCGCCACGCCGTGATCGGCGGCGAGGAGAATGGAGGCCTGATCTTTCCAGAGTTCCAGCTCGCCCGCGACGGCGCGATGACGGTGGCGGTCGTGCTCGACCTGATGGCCCGAGAAGATCAGCCCCTCGACGTCCTGCTCACCGGGCTTCCGCACCACACCCTGCTCAAGGAGAAGGTCCCGTGCCCGCTCGATCGCCGGGAGGAGGCGGTCCGGGCTTTCGCCGAGCGCTTCGGTCCGGGCGCGGAACGCGTCGTCGCCATCGACGGAGTGAAGATCTACCACCCCGGGGGCTGGGTGCTCCTGCGGCCGAGCGGGACGGAGCCGCTCCTCCGCCTCTTCACCGATTCGAAGGATCCCAAACGAGCGCGCGAGCTCGCGGACGAAGCGCTCGCCGCGGTGCACGCCTCGATCGGCGCGTAGTGGGGGGCCTAGCGGATCAGCGGCCCGATCACCAAGAGGCCCAGGACGAGCAGCACGAAGACGGTGAAGGTGATCCGCGCGACCAGGATCTCTCCGTTCCGGTGGAAGAAGTAGAACCCGGCGAGGACCCGGGCGATCGGCACCACCAGGAGCGTGAAGATTCCCAGGGTGAGGTAGGCCTCTGGCACCCCGGCCCAGAGCCCTGAGGCGAGGCCCCCGAGGGAGAGGTAGTTCGCGATCGGATTGATCGCAATCACGCTCGAGGAATCCGCCGAGGGGTTTTCCACGCCGAAGGCGATGAGCGCCCCGAACAGTATCGAGAGCGCGATCGCGAGCCCGATCTGGAGGAGTCGGGTCATCGCGGCGGCCGCCGCGGGAGGTAGCGGGTGCAGGTACACCGGCCCCCGGACGGTCGAGAGGGTCTCGTTCATGGGCCCCCCAGCGCCCGGACGATCAGCTCGATCGCGAGCCCGCAGACCACGACGAAGAACAGGACGCGGAGCCACAGCGTGCGGGCTCCGGGAAGGATGTGGCTGCCGATGATCGCACCCACCGTCGAACCAATGCCGACCGGCGCCGCGAGGACTGGGTTCACATAGCCGGCCGCGAGGAGGATCCCCGCGCCCGCGCATGCTGTCACCCCGATCATGAAGTTGCTGGTCGCCGTGGCGACCTTGAACGGCATGCGGAGTTCGCCGTCGAGCGCGAAGACCTTCAGGACGCCGCTTCCGATGCCGAACATTCCGGATACGATCCCCGCGCCGAACATGACGCCGAACGCCCCGTTCGTATTGGCGGCCTGGTAGACGATCGTGTTGCCGGTCCGAGCGTCCCGGAACGCTCCCGTCAGTCCGAGCTTCTGGGAGGTCCGATCGGGCACCACGTTCTGGGGCACCTCCTCGTGACGACGCAAGAGCGCCGAGAGCGAGCCGAGGATCAGAACGATCGCGAGGGCGATCAACAGGGCCGTCGTGAGATTGTAGCGCGTCAGCAGGATGGTGAGGCTCGCTCCGAGGAGCGCCCCGGGGACGGTGGCAATCTCGAGCACCATCCCGATCCGGAGATCGGTGAGACCCTCGTGGATGTACGCGGCTCCCGTGGTGACCGAGTTCGCCAGGATCGTGATGAGTCCGGCGCCGACGGCCTCGATAAACGGCACCTGGAAGAAGATCACGAGCACCGGGATCACGATGATCCCGCCCCCGATCCCGGTGAGCGAGCCGATGAACCCGGCTGCAATCGCGATCAGGAAGAGCAGCACGAGGAACAGGACAAGTTCCACATGGGTCGTCACGAGCCGGACGGGAAAAGGACGTTGGGCGGTGCGAAGCCGGCCGGACCCGGAACGAAACGGCCATGAAGGGCTCTTGGCTTCGGGGCCACCGATGGAACCACGCGGGGACCGACTCGCCTTCGGCCACCCGGGGACGGCCCTCTTCGGCGCTCCGAGCCGCAAGGACGGATTCGGGACGGCCTACTCGGCGGATTCCCAGCTCTGGTACACGACGTGGCGGGGCGTCGTCACCGAGGTCTACTACCCCACGATCGACCGCCCGAAGCTCCGGGGCATCGAGTATGTGGTCACGGACGGGGACACCTTCCTGCACGACGAAGCCGTGCATATGGAGAGCACCATCGAACGGCCTCACGAGCATGCGCTGGGCTACCGCATCCAGTCGCGCGACCCGGAGGGCCGTTACACGATCGACAAGGAGGTGCTCTCGGCCCCGCACCTACCGTGCCTGCTCATGCGCACGCGCATGCAGACACGGACGACGACGCTCCGCGAGCGGCTGAAACTCTACGTGCTCATCGCCCCCCGACTCGATCCCAACGACGCCGGGGATGATGGGGACGTCTTCGATCTGGTCGGAATGCCGATCCTCGCGGCGTCGCGACCGGGGGTAGCGCTCGCGGTCGGTGGGACCGTGCCGTTCTCCCGGGCGTCGGTGGGCTACATCGGGCGGAGCGACGCACGGACCGATCTCATGGACCACTTCGGCATGTCCTGGGAGTTCGATCACGCTCCCGCCGGGCACATCCTGCTCGCGGGTGAGATCCCCGTGCCCGACGATGGGGAGTTCACCCTCGCCTTCGCCTTCGGCGGCTCGCCAGAAGCGGCCTCGACCACCTTGCTCCAGGCGCTCGGCACCCCGTTCAGCTGGCAGCGGGACCGCTTCATCGAACAATGGGACCGCACGGCCCGTCATGAACGGCCCCTCGGGTCCCACTCCGGCGACGACGGACGACTCTACCGGGCGAGCCACTCCGTCCTGCTCGCGCACGAGGACAAGGAGTTCCCCGGCGCGTTCATCGCCTCGCCTTCAACGCCGTGGGGCATCGTCCATGGCACCGAACGCGGAGGCTACCATCTCGTCTGGACCCGTGATCTGGTTCACACCGCGACCGGGCTGCTCGCCGCCGGCAATCGCGAGGCGCCCCTGCGGGCGCTGATCTACCTCGCCTCCCGCCAGCAGGGCGACGGGGGATTTCCGCAGAACTTCTGGGTCGACGGGGGCGCCTACTGGAAGGGCGTCCAGCTCGACGAGGTCGCCCAACCGATCCTGCTGGCGGCACGGCTCGATCGCGCGCGCGCCCTCCAGCAGTTCGACCCGTACCCGCTGGTCCAGCGCGCGGCGAGATACCTCATCGAGCGCGGCCCGGCGACCCCAGAGGACCGCTGGGAGGAAGTGAGCGGCTACTCTCCCTCCACCCTCGCGGCCCAGATCGCGGCGCTGACCTGCGCGGCCGGGTTCGCCCGCGCCCGGGGCCATGCGGGAACCTCGCGCTTCATCCAGGAGTACGCGGATTTCCTAGAGTGCCACGTCGACCCGTGGACGATCACCGAGCATGGTACCCTCGACCCGGAGATCCCACGCCACTACGTTCGTATTCGGCCCGTCGATCCGAACGATCCCACTCCGAACGAGTCGGCGGACTTCGGCACGATGCGACTGCCGAACCTCCCGCCCGGCACGAACTCGACGTTCCCGACCGTGGAGATCGTCTCCGGCGACTTCCTCGAACTCGTCCGAGAGGGAATCCGGGCTGCGGACGATCCGGCAGTGGTCGACTCCCTCCGTCTCATCGATCGCGTGCTCCGGGTCGATACCCCGAAGGGCCCGGTCTGGAGACGGTACACGCACGATGGGTACGGGGAGGGCGTGGATGGGTCCCCGTTCCTAGGTTCGGGCGTCGGCCGGGCGTGGCCGCTCCTCACGGGGGAGCGCGGTCTCTACGAGCTCGCCGTCGGCCGCGACCCGACCCCGTACCTGCGCGCCCTAGAGCATTTCGCCACGGGTACCGGCCTATTGCCGGAGCAGGTCTGGGATGCGCCTGCGTTGCCCGACCGCGAGCTCGCGCCCGGCCAGCCCACCGGCTCCGCGACCCCGCTTGCCTGGGCCCACGCCGAATACGTGACGCTGCTGCGCTCGGTTGCGGACGGGGTGATCTTCGATCGGATCCCGATGGTGGCCGACCGTTATCTCCATCGCCGACGGTCGACGAAGTTGGTCGAGATCTGGAAGTTCAATCGGCGGCCCTCGACGATCGGGACCGGCCGGCTCTTCCGCATCCAGGTCTCGGCGCCGTTCCGGCTGCATTGGTCGGACGACGACTGGAGGACCGCACACGACACCGACTCGACCGAGACCTCGCTCGGGATCAGCTACGTCGATCTGCCTCCGCTCGAACGCCCCGGGAACTCCTACCGGTTCACGTTCTACTGGCCGCAGAGCGATCGATGGGAAGGTCAGGACTTCCGCATCGATTCGGTGCCGGCGCCGCCCCCGGACGCGACGCCGTAGGCGAACCGCCCTCGTCGGGGCTCTACGAGGTCAGCAGCCCGGGGGGATGCGGCACCATCGCGGGGTTGGGCCCCCTCCATGTGCGGGCCACCCGCGCGAAGGTGTTCGATAGGATCCGGTCCCGGATCATGCCGACGTTGGACCAGGAGAAGATCGACGGCTCGAGGTAACAGGCGAGCGCGCACTTGTTGCACGTCTCGTACTTCGACCAGTCGTAGGAATTCCACAGCGCGGCGACATCCGTCTCCCAGACCGGGGTCTGCCCGGCGTACTCGTGCAGCGTGTAGCAGGGCAGCACGATCCGGCCCTGCGGATCGACGTTCATGGTCATCCACGGCTTGCAGTGCCAGCTCTCCTGGCGGTACCACGAGTTGATGATCGCGTCGAAGTAGTCGGGAGACTCGAGGATCGGCGCCCCGTTGACGCGCCGCAGGCGCAGTTCCCGGAGCACCTCGAGGAGATCGGGACCCATCGGGCTCATCGCATCCGCCGTGGAGTAATCGTAGGCGACCTGGAAGGTGATCGAGACCCCCATCGACTCGGCGAGGTCGACCAGCGGAACGGCGTGGTAGATGTTGTCCTTCGTGATCGTGCTCGAGATCGCGACCGGGAGGCGCTCGCGTGCCGCCTTGATGCCTTCGATCGCCCGCTCGAACGACCGCGGGATCCCCCGCAGGAAGTCGTGCATCGGGCCGATGCCGTCGAGGCTGACGAAGAGGAGTTCGAGCGACCGCGCGATCTCGGGCAGCCGCTGCTGGAGCAGCCAGCCGTTGGTCACGAGCGAGGTGTGGAAGCGGTCGTGCGACTCGCGCAGGATCTCGGGCAGGTCGCGGCGCAGCATCGGCTCGCCACCCTCGAACCCCAGGAAGGAGACGCCCGTGCGCACGAGGGCGTCCATCATGCGGATCTCCTGGGAGAGCGACAGGAGCTCCTCGTCCTCCCGTCGCCAGAACGGACACATCTTGCACTCGAGATTGCAGCGGTAGAGCAACTTGTGCCCCGCAATGACCGGCAGCTTCTGGCCGCGCGCTTCGCGGGTCGCTCGCTTCAGACTCCGCAGCACCACCGGCTCGAAGAACGCCATGGCCCTCGAAGGGACCAACGCAGAGATGACCTTATGCTGGAGGGAAGGGCACGCCGGGCGCTCCGCGGATCGTCGGCGATCTCGGGCGGCCGTCGGGGCCGCGGGCCCGCCCCTCGAGCGCGAGGCATATACGAGTGGACACTCTGGCGCGCGCGATGCATAAGGTTTGGATCGGAATCGGTCTGCTGATCTTGATCGCCGGGCTGATCGTGGGTGTTCTCGGAAACGTCCAGACCGGTACTGGAACCCTCTCCGCGACCCAACGGACCTCGTCGTACACCGCGAACGAACTCCTCCTCGGGACCGGCAGCGTTTCCGTCAGTTGGAGCCGGGCGCCGGCGAACACGACGTTCGCCTTCGTGGCGTGCTCGGACTCCAGCTGTTCGTCCGGGCGTACCGTCGCCACGGGCAATGGCTCGAGCGGCAGCTTCTCCTCCGGCGCATCGAACGCGCAATCGTTCCAGATCCAGATCACCGGACCCGTCCTCCTGGGAAGCAATGTCACCACCACGATCGTCTGGACCGAATCCGGATTCACGTACTTGGCCTTCGGCGGCATCGTGCTCTCGGTCGGCGGGGTCGCGCTCGTGTACCTCGCTATCGAGAGATCCGAGGATTCCGAAGGAGCTGCGACCGCGGCACCGAAGCCCTGATGCGCCGGGCCGGTCGGGCGCGGGGGGATTTGAACCCCCGACCCCCGGGTTAGGAACCCGGTGCCCTATCCAGGCTGAGCGACGCGCCCCGAAGGTCTCCCCGTTTCGGACATATCAGGGCTTCCCCCCTGGTCGTGCGGGCTCGATCAATCGAAGGGCCTCGGCTACGCGGTGTCGGCGCACGAGCGGCGCGACGTACTGACGGGTTGTCTCCGGCGAGGAATGGAGCAGGGCTCCGCTCACGTCCTCCCAATCGGCTCCGCGCTCGCGCAGCAGGGTCGCGGTTCCCCGGCGGAACGAGTGACCGGGCCACCGGCGGACTCCGGCCCGGTCCTCGGCGGAGTGTAGGAGGCGGTCGGCGTACTGGTACGACACACCGACCAGGCGGTCCCCGTCCCACCGGCAAACCAAGTGGCCCGAGTCCGACGTTGCGCGCGAGGACCACTCGGCGCGCAGTGGGAGCCACCAGGCAAGCTCGGACAGGAGCGATGGCGTAAGCTCCATGCCCGCGTCCGTCACCGAATCGCGGCCGCCCTTTTGCCGCACGTCGTACGACGCCGGGTCGCGGTCGAGGTGGAAGTCCTCGACCCGAGCGCGAATCACCTCGACCCGCCGACGACCTACCCCGTAGAGCGCGGTTACGATTCGTTCGAGACCCTGCGCCGCGTTGAGGACCCGGTCGCGGTCCTCGACGGTGATCACCGGAGTGTTGAGCGCACGGTTCGGGAAGTGCGCCGTTATCCCCGACTCTTGGACGATCCAATTCCCGCGCCACGAGAGGAAGCTCCCGAGGAGGCGGAGGTAGGTGAGCTTCGTCTTCGAGGCCCCGCGCCCTCGCACATGCCCCAGGATTTCCCAGAGGTCGTCTTCCCTGACCTTGAGCGGAGTGACACTCACCCACTCGCCACACCGACGGAAGAACCGTGTCGCGTCGTCTCCGTGTCTCCCGAGGTACTTTCCCTTCGACCGTTTCTCCTCCAGCCATTCGTATCCTTCTTCGACCCACCGCTCGCCCGTGTCGGGCAAGTCGGCGTCCTCCGAGTGAATCGAAACGAGACCCGGTTCAAGGACTCTTGGTTCCGGCTCGGCAAGAACCTCGGAGGACTCCGAGGCGTCAACGCACGCTATCGTGGAAGGAGGACTATCGGCCCCCCGGCCGGTGATCGCTCCCCTCGTTCGGATCCAATCCGCACATGGGGTGCCCGTGGTTCGGGTCCAATACTCGCGACGGTCCTGCTCCGTCGTCTTCCCGTCGGCACCAGGTGGGATTCCTCCCGGGCTTCGGTGCTACCGCTCACGCGGTACGGGCGCATGTCGGGTACCACCCCGCGCCCACTGACGGACAGCGGCCCGCGCCGGAATGCGCGACCGCGCGACTCGATGGCGAGTACGGAACGTGACAGGATGGGAAACCGCCCCGGGACCACCAGGCACGGGCAGCGCGGGCATCCTCCCCCACGCATTCGAGAGGAATCTGCTTCCTTGCGTCCGCGCCTGGCAGTGGGAGGCAATCGGAGTACTGGTCCGACGCCTCCCCAGGCGGGAGGAGAGTGCGTCAGGTAGATAGCTCGTTTGACGAATGAGACAACGCGACCACGGACCAGTACCCCGGGGCTTTCGCCCGTAGAGACATCACGGACGTAGTATTTCTTAGCTCTGCCACATTCGCACGCACGGTCGGCAAGTGTCGAACTTTTGAGCCCGTAATGTCGAACTTTTTGACACCGGGATCCCGGCCGGCGTTTCGACGCGAGAGGCCGTTTTCGAGGTGAAATCGCTCCGGCCGACCGCCATACGAGGCCGTACACGGGTTTTTCCGACGCAGCGCATATCCCAACACCCCCCCTTTTTCGAGAGAGACAGGCATCCCGGTCGAACGCGCGCGTTCAGGAAAGGCGGCGGACGGTCTCGACTCCGCCCGCGTTACTGACGTGAAACCGAGCGACCACGTACGGAACGCCGTGGGCGGCGGCCCACGTCGCCATGCCCCGCTCGCCGTCGGTCAGGGAGGACGGGGAGAAGGACCGATCGGGGTCCACCGAGGTCTTGATTTCGTAGAGCCACGGCCTCCCGCTCGGGTCGATTCTCACAAGGTCCACATGGGACGGACCCGTCGGGCGAATCACCACCGACCCGTCGGACTCGAGGTCGCGCACCAGCTCGCGGCGGGCGAGTTCGTGGCGCTGGTGGCCGTTCATTCGCGCACCGCCGCACGGACCAGGCGTCGGGCCGAGTCGGTGTCAGGGAGCCCGAGCATACGCACGACCTCTGCGACCGTGAACCCGAGCGATTTGAGCCACCGAGCCTCGCTCGGATTGAAATGGTGAACGCGAGGACGGCCCGAGCGTCGCTCTGGAAGGCTCGGAGCGAGCGGGACGGGCTCGGAGCCGTCACGGGCCTCTGGGACGGCTCCTGCGCCCGCGCTCGGCACGTCCGAAGATGCCTTCGGAGAGACCGCTTGCGCGGGCTCTCCTCGGCTCGGCCCGGGGGGGCGGATCAATACCTCCGAGGGGGGCGGATTAATGGGCGGATTAATGGGCGGAAAAACCTCTGGTTTTAGGCTATCCTGAATCCCACCACCACTGTTACGACCGAAGGGAGTAACAGTGGTGGTGGGATTGTGGTCTCTCGCGCCGGTCGCGGTGGGGTCACTCGGGGCCGATTTCGGAGGGAAAACGGGGACCCCCTCGGGGATGCCGTACTTCGACCGGAGGGCGCGCTCGGCGTCCTCGAGCCTACGCTTCTCCTCGCGCTCTCGGTCGACGGCAAGACCTCGGTAGTGCGCGGCCTCCTGCGCCTCCTGCTCGCGCTTGGCGTCCTGTTGCGCGAGGACCCCGTATTCCGACGGGTCGGCTCCGGGGTGCTTGAGAGCCATCGCGGAGACCCATCGCGCCTTTTCCTCCGCGTCCCGCCGCTGAACACCGTCCCACCACCGACGTAGCTCGCCCGAGCGAACGGCGTTGTCGTACGTGTCCCAATCCCGCTCCCAGTGCGACGGGTTGCGCCAACCGTTCGGGTGGGTGTTGCGCGTGTCGTCGTTATAGGCCATGTGAACGGCCCACCGCTTGCGGCGCTCGGGGTGCGCCGCGTCGTAGTGAACCTCCGAGCGGTAAGTCTCCTCGGCGGCCACACGGTCAGCGTCGCGGAGGAGACGGTCGAGGGCGGCGGCCGGTTGCGCGCGGCGTAGCTCCTCGGCGCTGCGCGCGGCGGTGCGCGAAGCCTCGGCTCGCGCTTCGGCACGGGCCTTCGTCTCCCGTTCGTCGCGCGCACGGAGGCGAGTGTCGTCGAACGTGGCGAGCCACAGACGGTTGAACAACGAGAGGTCAGGCCGATGCCGGAACGCCTCACGCGCGGCGACCGTAGAGTTGGCCCACCGCTCCAACCGCGACAGCTTTCGCGGTCGGGGGGCCAGCCGTGCGGCGGTGATACGAGCGTCCATGAGTTCCGCCGCCGTCGGCTGACGAACGGGCGGAGCCACGCGCCGTTCGACCAACACAACGTCACGGCGAACGTTCTTCATGCGCGCGGCTTGCCGCTCCGTGCGCTCGGTGATCGAGCCCCACCCCATCGAACCGTCGGCGGAGCGGACCCGAACGGCGACCTTCGCGGCCTTCTTCCGCTTGCGGCGCGGCTCGTCCTCCGTCACGGCACACCTCCCCACGCGCCCTCGAAGCTCACCGCACGGAACGCGAGAACGTCAGCATGGCCCGAGTCACCGTCAGGCGGCCCGGTACCACCATTCGCAAGCTCGAAGCACGCGGTACGAGGCACCAGTCGCTTACACACGGGGCAAAGGACCACCGGCACTCCCTCCTCGGTCGGTTTCGGGTGCTTCATACACCCGTACGACCAGGTTCCGACCCACGTCACCGTTTGAACCGGCCGAACTACCTTGTCGTTAGGCGAGGTTCCCGAGCTTCGCTCGGCGCGGGGAGCGTGTGAGAGGAGGTAGAGCGCGGTCGCGTACACGGAGTCACGGAGGCCCACGTTCCAAATCGCCCACTTGCCTTCGGCGATGTCCTCCGCACGGGTCGGCACCGTCCACGCATCAGCGATCGCGTGCCAGTGAGGACCAGCGACGCATGTTCCACCCCGAGAGTTGTCCCATCGGTCGCCGAGGCGGTATTCGTGGAAGACCATACACGCCCCGTCGACGCCGGCGGCCTTCGCCTGGGAGTACGCGAGAGCGCGGAGAGTCAGGAAGCCGTCGAGTGTCGCAGTCAAGTGCCACAAGGCGGGGGGCGGAGGAATGACTACATGGACCGCCTGTCGGCGACCGCGCGTCCACCGCCAGTGAACGACCGCGCCGTTCTTTCCTCGCACGCACTCCGGCCCGAGCGTCGGGAACGAATCGCCGTCGAGCGTTCCCTGCCGAACGCAACCACACTGCGGGTGCGCGGACTTACCGAGGCTCACCCGTTGAAGGTGCGCCCCGAGCCCGAGCATCACTCGGTCGGAGATCCTTCCCGCCTCGCGCGAGGCCCACTCCTGGTAGCACAT
Source organism: Thermoplasmata archaeon (assembly GCA_035532555.1). Taxonomy (NCBI): domain Archaea; kingdom Methanobacteriati; phylum Thermoplasmatota; class Thermoplasmata; species Thermoplasmata archaeon. Next base: position 111,971 of record DATKQS010000024.1, read on the forward strand.
CGGGCAGTCGAACCGCCCGCATGAGCGCCGTTGCTTCCACCAATCCCAACCCGAACTCTCACGGTGGCCCCACGTTCGGAACTGACCGCACGTCTCGCGCGGCGCACCGTGACCGGGGAGGACCCACGACACTCCGTCGGTCGAGGAAACCGGCGCGCACGGCAGGGGCCGCGCGAGGTCGCGGAGGGCGCGCTCCTCGTTGAACGCGAGGTCGAAGCCCGCCCCCAGGTCGTCGGGGCGTGCGCTCAAAGGCACGGCCCTCCCGCCTCGTGGAAGACCCGGCAGAGCGGGCAGAGGCGCGGCGCGCACGGGCCGATGGAGAAAGACGCCCCGGCCGAAGCCGGGGCGGAAGGGGTTGTCCTACGCTTGCGGAGGGCTCGAAGAAGGTCGTCGGTGTCCCGCTTACAATCGGCCGGTCCGGGACCCAAACGGGGAAAGTACCGGCGGGCGTCGCGTTGTCCAGGCTAGGCTACGCGCCCTCGCCTCCCCACCCAGGGGGGGTCTTATCACCGTTCCGACCCGGAGCCGGATCCCTTCCCGCATCAGGACGAGTTCGGGACGAGGAGGTCGTACCGATGGTCGATGGCCATCGAGAAGCTCGTCGACGCGTCGTGGACGATCTCGATCGCCTCCATCGCCTCCCGCAAGGTGCTCAGAACCGAGCGACGGCCGGGAGCCGCAGCGCCGGGTCCGGTCTCGGGGGACGAGCCACCCAGCGCACCGAACAGCCAGCGGTTCTCTCCGACTACGTACAGGAAGGGGAACACTCGGCACTTGGCCGTCAGTGCCTCGAACAGTCGTTCGGGCCGCGCTCCGGGGCGCGGGATTCCCGAGATGAAGTGGACGCGATCCGCCGCTCGGCCCATGTAGGGCGGAAGGCGCGAAGGCTCGAGGAAGACCCGGTGGGTGACCCACCCGTTCAAGAAGAGGCGACGCTCGGAATAGGGGAGTCCGAAGGCGCCGAGCATGTGCCCGTCCTCGCCCCGCTCCGCGGCGTCGATGGGACGCGCCAAGAGGTGCCCGAACGCCCAGCGCGTGTGGGGCGTCAGGGGCGCATCGGAGTCCGTGCCCTCGGCTCCATCCGGCCGCGCGCCACCGAGGCCGTGCGGATAGGAACTCGTGCCATCAAGGCCGGCGAGGTGGTCCCAGAGCCCCTCGAAATCGAAATAGACGGGGACGCTCGGCGCGGTGAGAGGCACCGTGACGTGCAGGCTCGATGCGAGGAACCGCTCGCGCTCCCAGCGCGCCACCTCCTTGGCGCCGGCTTCGGGGGTCTTATGGAGGAACACGGCGAGGGAGATCTGGGGGCTCGCCCAGAGAACGACCTCGGTGAGCGGCCCGGTCGGCCGGGCGTTCAGGAAGTCGGCGTACCGATCGAGGAACGGCCGGGCCACAAGGAACGTCGCATAGGAGAATCCGAGCCGAGAGGGGTCCGGGACGTACCGATCGTGCAGCCAGCCCTCGGAGTACGCGCGCCGGCGCACTGTGTAGTACGTCGAGCGAGGGATGCCGGTTTGACGGAGCCGTTCCCGTTCCCGGTCCGGTCGCGCGGCGAGCAGCGTGGCGATCACGCGGGCCTCGGCGTCCGTCAGAGGGCGCACGCCGGCACCTCCGGGGAGACCTCGGTCCGTCTCCGGCCTCCGACGCGAAAGTCTAGCATGGCGTCCAGCCGTGAGGGGTCCGAACCACACTCGTGCTTATCTCGCAAGGGCGGGATTCCGTGTCGACCATGCGAGCCACCACTCGACGGCGGGCCCGGTGGGCCGCGCGCGCCGGAGCGATTACGGTCACTGCGTTGCTAGCCACCCTGGCGATATGGACCTTTCCAGTAGGGAGCGTCACCGCCGCCCCTCCCGCCCTTGGCGCGGCACCGGGGGCCCCACCGGCCCCGTGGGCGTACGGCAACCTCACCACCGAGAACGTCACCTGGCCGGCGATGCACGGGATGTACGAGGGCTACGCGACGTACGGATTTTCCGTGGTCCTGATCCAGACGAACACTTCGGCGACGACGTACAGCCTGTCGGAGAATCAGACGGTCGGAGCGCTGATCAATCTCACCTATTGTCGGCCGAACTGCGAGAAGCCGATCGAGACCGAACAGTACTTCTATCGGGCGTGGGAGACGTGGAACGACGTCACGAACTTCACCACGGCCGTCTCCGTGACCCTGCACGATGGGTCCTCCGTCGGCGCGGTCGGCATCGCCGGCTCCAGCGCCTCGAGCGCCGCCAACATCACGGAGAAACTCACGACCGATCGCAGCGGATCGGTTCGTCTCGTCGACCAGCTGTTCGCGTCCGCCTCCACTCGATTCTCCCTCGACTTCGCGCCGGCGCTCGGCCTGTTCCCCCTCAACCTGACCCTGGGCTCAAGCTGGATCGCATCGGCTGCGTTCACCGCGGTCGGATCGTGGGAGTCGAGCTACCTATCGGCCAACGCGCACGGGCGGACCGGCTCGAGCCAGAGCAGCGGCAACCTCTCGGGCAGCGGGATCGCGACCCTCGGCGGGATCGATCGAGGTTCGCTCCTCCTTGCGGATCGGGGCCTCACGCAGGTCGCGCTGCGCCTCGCCGTGCTCCCGACGCTGGGAAGCGTCGGATTCCGGGCGGGTTTCGAGCTGATGGATGGGTTCGCGATCCTGCCGAACGTGGCCAACCTCCTCCAATCGTCCTCCACCGCGGCCTGGGCTTCGCGCGCCATGGGCAACACCACCGCCACGACCTCGCTCGCGGACCTCGGCCCTCGCTCCGGCAGTGGGCCGGAGAGCTTCATCGCCTCCGCCTGGAGCTACTCGACCGCCATCTCCGCCCCGGACCCGAGTAGCTCGGGGAACTCCAGCACCGTCCAGGGGGCCCCGCTCACGCCCGCCCAGGCGAGCTCGACCTCGAACTGCCTCGAGGGAACGGTCGCATGCGGCACCACCGGTAGCAACCCCACGACGCCGACGTTCGCCGGGAACGGGCTGCTGCCGATCGCGTTCCTCGGCATCGGGACGGTGGCCATCGCCGTCGTCGTGGGGGGACTCCTCATCGCACAGCGGCGGCGCATTCCCCCTCCGATCTACCCGAACGCCGCGCTCTACCCACCGGGGGGCTCTATCGCACGCACGGACGCTCCCGCCAAACCGACCGAGCCCGCGCCTCCGCCCGTAGAGGACGACCCGCTCCAGAACCTCTGGTAAGGTCGTTCCTACTCCGCGCGCCGCCCCGCGCTCGGGGTCCGGGGCAAGGGGTAGCGCAGGATGGCGGCTACGCCTCCGAACGCCTTCGTCAGCATCTGGCCCTCCTCGCTCTCGGTCGAGATGAGGCGGACCTCTCCGCCCATCGCCTGGACCTGCTGGAAGAGACCCTCGACATAGTCCTCGGAGGTTGTCTCGGTGAGCATGCTCTGACCGCACGTGGGGCAGGGACCCGCCAGCAACGCGTCGACCTCGGCGTCTGGAAGGGTGCGGGTGAATGGGGTCGAGCACGCCGAGCACCGGAACGCCACCTTGCGCTTGCGCAGGCCTTCCGAAACGAGAAGGATGTCGACGGCGCGCGCCCCGAGGGCGCGGGTGACCTCGGCGTCGCCGTACGCGGCGAGGCCCGCATCGGTCTTGCGGATCTCGGCGAGGAGGCGTCGCACGATCGCCTTCTCCTCGGTGACCTCCATCCCGTGCAGGGTCTGGGTCGCCTTCTCGACGAGCTCCTTCAGGCCGAAGTCGTCCGTGTAGCCGGTGTCGAACAGCGGCTGGACGATCTTCTGTTGGAGCTCGTAGTGGAGGTAGTTCTCCTTGTAGAAGTACTCCTTCGTCGCGCCCGGCCCGCCGAGTAGGATCCCCTTGAGCATGTCCTTCTTCGGAAGGAAGATGTCGTTGGACATCTCCCCGATCTTCACGAAGAACTCGTGTGCGGCGTGCTCGATCATCCGCTCGAACCGGTGCGCCGACTGCCCGCCGCGACCGTGCTTGCTCGGAACGAGGGACTGGCGATTCCGCACGACTTCGATCCGCTTCCCCCGCAGGAAGCCGATCGTCACCTCGGCCCGGTCCATCACGACCAGTCCCCAGAGGTCCGGCTCGTGGGCCATCGAGAGGAGCGGTTCGAGGAAGAAGGTCGAATCGCAACGGTACATGTACGTGTTGAGGGGCTCCGGCGGCTCGACGATGAACGTCACCGGCTCGTAGCGATCTGCGCCGACGGCCTTACTGCCCACGAAGAAGGCGACGCCGTGGGGAGGCGGCTCCTTGAACTGGCGGACCCGGCCCATGAGCGACTCGATCGCCCACATCACGTTCTTGCGCGTGACCCGGCTCTTGATGTTCGAGCTCTGTGCGTACTCATTTCGCAGGTATCCCATCACCTCGGAGATCTGCTTGCCCGGCGGAACGTACAGGGTCACGAGCTCCGTCGCTCGCCCTTTCGCCGCCGCGATCTCGTCGAGCTTGCGCTGGAAGGAGTAGCGCGCGAGCTGGGTCTCGGTGGAGTCGACCGTCATGCGGCCGAGCCCCCGGGTGGCCCTGCCGACCTACCGGTCGGACCTCGGATCACGTACGCCGCGTGCGCGCGGCGCCCGTGCCTCGGGCGGGAGAGTCAGAGCAGTCGCCGGACGTGCTCGTCGATGACGTCCTCGGGGTACGCCCCGACGATGCGGTCGACGAGCTTGCCCTGCTTGTAGAACAGGATCGTCGGGATGCTCATGATCCCGAGGGCCCCGGCCTTCTCGCCGTTGTCGTCGGAGTTCATCTTTCCGAAAGCGACCTTGCCGTTGTACCTCTCGCTGAGGTGGTCGACGATGGGGGAGACCATCCGGCACGGACCGCACCAGGGCGCCCAGACGTCGATGACCGCCGCGGCGTTCTTCCCCGTGAATGTGTCGTACTGGCTCCCGTTGATCTCTTGGACCGCCATCGTGCTCTACCTCTACCCTTTGGAGAAACGTGGCGTATTAAATGATGCCGGAACGCGGAGTCCACCTCCCACCCTTTGGGACCAGATATTTTTAGTCGAGGGCCCTTCGGTGGGACATGAGGGAGTCGGCGGCGCTGCGTGCTGCGGCGCGTGCTCCTCGGCCGAGCGCTCTGCTGTCGCCGGCGGCCCACAAGGCGATCCGGCATCGGATGCTCTTCTACCGCCCGGCCTCCCTCACCCGCGTCGCCGAGCTCGCGGGGGTCACCGTCCCCGAGCTCCACCGCTACCGCCAGGAGCTCGCGCGGGGGGTGCTCGCGGATCTCCTTCTCGCGCGGGGGGCGAACTTCGCTTTCGTCCGCGAGCTGCCCCAGGGTCCCCTTCTGTACCTCCTCGTCCGGGCCCTGCGGCCGGTGCGGCTCGTGGAGACCGGGGTGCGCCCGGGGTACTCTACGGCCTGGATCCTCGCGGCGCTCGATGCGAACGGGGCCGGACAACTAACCTCCCTCGGCCCCGGGGCGACCACCGGTCGCTCGGCCGGTATCGAGAACGTCACGGTGGGCCAGTTCGTTCCCCCGGCTCTGCGGTCCCGCTGGATCCTCGAGCTCGGCAACAACGAGGAGCACCTGCGCACGATCCTCGCCGGCGCGCGGGACCTCGACCTCTTCTTCTACGACAACGGCCCGGAGGTCGTGCGTGCGCGATTCGAGTTGAAGAGCGCATGGGCCTCCCTCGGCAGCCGGGGGGTCCTCCTCGCCCACCACGCCAATGCGAACACCGCGTGGAGCGATTTCTGCCAGGCGCAGGGAGTCCCGCCGCAGATCCTCGACAGCGGCCCTCCGCCGCTGGGCGCGCTCTCGATGCGCTCGGCGCCGAGAGGGGCCTAGCGCTCGAGTTCCTCGACCAGGTGCTGGACCGACGGCAGGATCAACTTCTCGATCGCCGTGCGCACCGCGCGCTCCGAGCCCGGGAGCGCGAACACCGGCTTCTGCTGGATGAGGTAGAGTCCGGCCCGGCTCAGCACCGCCAGCGGGCCCACCTCCTGGAAGCTCAGCGAGCGGTACAGCTCTCCGAACCCATCCAGACGCTTCGCACCCATCCCCTCGATGGCCGCGACCGTCAGGTCCCGCGAGCTCACACCCGTGCCGCCGACCGTAATCACGCACTCGACCTTGGGATCGGCGATCCACGGATCGAGCGCGTCGCGCACGTCCGCGATCGAGTTCGCGACGAGATGATAGTGCACCAGCTTGTGGCCGCCCGTCTGGACGAGGTCGCGCGCGAGGTGACCGGACGGATCGTCCTCCTCCGTGTGGGTATCCGTCACCGACAGGATACCGAACCCGATGGCCCGCTCGCCTCCGAGGTGATGGCGCGGCGCGTGCGTGCTTCCCTTCTCTTCCGTCGTCATCGACCTCGCAGAGCTCCCTTTTCTTTGATCCGTACCCGGACCGGACCGAGCGCCGTCTCGGGGTAGAGGCCGCGGCCATCCTTCTCCAAGTACTTGACCATGTCCCAGACCGTCAGTAGCGCGATGCTCGCCCCTACGAGGGCTTCCATCTCGACCCCGGTGCGGCCGATCGTCTCGGCCTCTGCGAGGACCCCGACGCGATCGCGCCTCACGGTGATCTCCACCCGGCTCGCCGTGAGTGGAACGATGTGGCAGTGAGGGATGAGCTCCGCGGTCCGCTTCATCGCGAGCAGCCCGGCGAGCTCGCCCGCCGCCACCGGGTCTCCCTTGGCCACGCGCCGCGCGCGGATGCGCGCGAGGGTCGTCCGGCGGACTCGCAGCTCGCCCTCGGCGATGGCGCGCCGGGGCACTGCCGGCTTACCGCTGACGCGGCGCTGACGCGCCAGGGACGGCTCACCTCCCCGCGAGGGCGCCCGCGCAAATCCGCGCGAGGACGGCCTCGAGTTGGATCCGGTCGGAGGCACCTTGGGCGATGCGGAAATCGACCTCTCCGAGCTGGTCGATCAGATCGAGCTGGGCTCGTACGGGGATTGAGAGCGACTTGCGGTCGTCCGCGAGGTAGCTGTGGAGCGCGCGCAGGATGTCCTCGCCCGAGACGCCTCGGTCCGTGAACAGCGCGTAGAGCTGCGAGCGCGCGGCTAGGAAGTCGCCCTTCACCGCCGCACCGAGCATCCCTTCCACCTCGCTGCGCAGCGGCACCGCCGTGTACGCCTGCAGGGTCTGCCGGGTCACGTGGTCGGCGTGGGTGGCCGCGAGCTGGAGCAGATTGGTCGCGCGACGCATGTCGCCGGTGGCCGCCGCGATGATCGCCTCGTACGCGTCATCGTCGACGCGCTTTCCCTCCGCCTTCGTGATCCGCTCGAGCTGGGAGCGGATCGCCTCGGAGGAGTAGGCGCGGAAGCGGAACACCGCGCAGCGGGACTGGATCGGCTCGATGAGCCGAGAGGAGTAGTTGCACGAGAGGACGAACCGGCACGAGAGCGAGTAGCGCTCCATGAGGCGCCGCAACGATGCCTGAGCCTCGGCCGTGAGGTTGTCGGCCTCGTCGAGGAACAGCAGCTTGAAGCCGACCCCGCCGATCGGGGCGGTTCGTGCGTACTCCTTGATCTTCGTGCGGACGGTGTCGATCCCCCGTTCGTCCGACGCATTGAGCTCGAGGAAGCTGTCGCGCCAGTTCTCGCCGTAGAGGTCCCGCGCGAGGGCGAGTGCGGCGGTCGTCTTTCCGGTCCCGGGCGGTCCTGCGAACAAGAGGTGGGGCATCGAGCGCTTCTCGGCGTACGTGCGCAGCAGCGGGATGATCGTCTCCTGGCCCGTCATCTCGGAAAGCGAGTGGGGGCGATACTTCTCGACCCACACCGCTTCGTACGGACGCGCCGCCATGGAGAGCCTGGATCTGTGGGAGAAGGGCAGGCTATTAGTCCTTCGTGGACGCCGAGCTCATCGAAGCGAGGAGCCGTTCATCGGCCAGGTGCCGGCGGACGGCGTCGGCCACAAGGCGGCCGTACTGGCCGAGGGCTTGCCGGTTGCCTCCATGACCGTCCTCCTCCGCGATCCGCAGGAACCAATCGAGCTGGTCGAAGGAGGTCTCGAACCAGCGGTGGTCCGCCCGGACCAGTTCGGTGAGGGTGCGCCCGAGGGGGTCGGTCCGGAGCGGACCGTGCGCGAGGTGGGATTCCGCACGATCGGAGTGGAGGCGAACTTCCTGGTGAAATCGGTCCACGGCCCCGCGCACTTCGGTCAGCGGGTAGGGTTCGAGGAGCACGAGCCCGTAGCTGAGCGCTTCGAACCAGTCGACGAGCTCCTCGAGGGCCGCGGGCGGGCGAGCGAGGTCGAGCGCGGAGGGTTCGAGCTCCACGCTCCCGCGGGAGGGGGAGCCAAGACATGAGGTTACGTCCTCGCCCCTCGGTAGCCGGACCGGGCGGGGCTGCGTCGGGATTATAACTCGTGGCGGTCTTCGAAGGTCGCAAGGCCGCCGATGGTGCGCGAACGATTGGCCCATGTACAGTTCCGCGGGACGATCCGCGAACGGTCCGTCGAGCCGTTCACGCGGATGCTCAAGGCGATCCGGGAGCGGGGACGTTTCCGCGGGGTTCTCCTCGACATCTCGAGCGGCGGGGGCGAGGCCGTCGCCTCGATGGATCTCTATCTTGCGATCAAGCGACTCGACCAGATGAAACCGGTCGTGGCGTCGATCGGATCGATGGGCGCCTCGGGAGCGTACATGGCCGCGCTCGGCGCGCGCCGGATCTTCGCCTACCCCGAGTCGAATGTCGGTTCGATCGGAGTCGTGTTCCCTCACATCGCCGTCCAAGAGTTGCTGCGGCGCGTCGGGGTCTCGGTCGAGCTGTTGCATGCCGGCCGCCACAAGGACGCCTACCAGGGACTGCGGCCTCTCTCCGAGGAGGAGCGAGCGAAGCTGACCGCTATCGTTCACCAAGATTACGACGCGTTCGTGAAGATGGTGGCGCTGGAGCGCAAGCAGCCCATCGAGAAGATCCAGGAACTCGCGACCGGTGAGTTCTGGACCGGAGCCCGGGCGCGGGAGCTCGGCCTCGTGGACGATCTCGGGGACCGGGAGATGGCCCTGGAGGCTCTCTCGCAGATGACGGGCATCCCCGCGCGCAAGACGATCGATGTCGCCCCACCTCGACCGTTCCTGGAGCGCCTCTTTTCCGGTAGCTTCTCGATGATGGGGGATCGGCTCAGCGCGAGCGTCCGCAGCTCGCTCGAGGACCTCGTCTTCGAGTCCGGAATCTACCGTCGGTAGGGTCTGCGGCGATCCATCGCGCCGGTCCCGCGGATCCGGCCCGGGACCTCGGGAGCACCGGCTCTTGGTAGCGATTATATATCCTACCTCGCGTCGGCTGGTCGAACATGCCCGAGAGCAAGAACCGCGGCTTCTCCAGCGCCGCCGGTCTCATCCAATACTACGACATGGAGGAGACCAGGGCGGTCAAGATCCCTCCGTTCATCATCATCGGGCTCGGGATCGCGGTCTCCATCCTGGTCGAGATCCTCAGCTGGCGGCTCGGCTAGTCGCCGGTCGAACGTTACGCGCATGCACCGATGCCTCCCATCTGCCGGAGGATGTCCATGAACTCACCTCGCTCCCGGTCCTCGCTGCGGCTCGCTTGGCCGGAGGTCGTGCTCTTCGATCTCGACGATACGCTCTTCGATCACACACGGGCCTGCCGTTCGGGCATCGCCCACCTCCGTCGAAAGGACCGGCGCCTCGCCCAGCACTCCGTGGACGAGCTCTTCCGAGAGTACTCGCGCATGCTCGAAGCGATCCACCCGGAGGTCGTCGCGGGCACCCTTACCCCCGACGCGGCTCGTCTCCTCCGGTTCCGCCGCCTCGCCACCTGGAGTGGGTTCGAGATCGATGGAGAGGAAGCCGCCCGCTTCTCCGAGGAGTACCGGAGGCGCTACCTCCGCGCCCGTCGCCCCGTGCCCGGAGCCCGCGCCGTGCTCGATCGCCTGCAGGGGCGAGCGACGATCGGGGTCGTGACGAACAATCAGGTAGCGGAGCAGGACGACAAGATCCGGGCCATCGGCCTCGAGGGCTGTCTCGACTTCCTCGTGATCTCGGAGGCCGCCCGCGTCTCCAAGCCCGATCCCCGCATCTTCCGGATCGCCCTGAGGAAGGCGAAGGCCCGCCCGGAGGAGGCCGTGATGATCGGGGACTCCTGGGGAAGCGACGTGCGCGGGGCCCTCGGCGCCGGCATCCGACCGATCTGGTTCAACCGGTTCCATCGACCCATGCCGGAGTCCCTGGAGGTGCCTGAGATCGACTCGTACACGCCCGTGGGTGGTCTGACCCGCCTGCTGCCCCGATCGCCCTAGGCGACCATGGGAAGCTCGCCGCTCGGGCCCAGCCCGGGCAGGTAGCGCCCCTCGGCGCTCTCTCCGAGAAGATAGACCTTGGAGTCCGGAGACTCGTCGAGCACCTGGTAGCCGGTCCGGCGCGCGAGCTGGCGGGCGAAATGGCCGATCTCCTCGTGCGTCGGGACGTGGCTCTTGCCGAGCCGCTGACGGGACTTTCCCATGTACACGTAGCCCTTCGGCTCGATGAAGTCCGGTCGCGCGGTGAGGTCCATCTCGGCGTAGGCGTCGACCCAGCCGAGATTCCATCCCTTGACCAGGGTGTGGCGGACGACCCGGCGCGTGTTGAGATCGCGGATGATCTCGAGCGACTCCTGCAGCCGTTCCCACGCGTCCTCCTGCGCGGGCAGGGTCAATCGACGGAACACTTCGGCGTTCGGCGCGGTGACCGAGACGTACAGTTGCGTCGGAAGCGGATCGAGGTGGCGCAAGGCGTCGGGGTTCGTGCCGTTCGTGACCAGGAAGGTGGTGATGCCTCGGGTGTGGCAGAGCTCGAGGAAGCGGTTCATCTTCGGGTAGAGCGTGGGCTCGCCGGTCAGCGAGATCGCGACGTGGCGTGGAGCCTGGGACTCCTTCCAGCGGTCGAGATCGATCGAGTCGTCCCCCTTGAACCCGGAAAGTATCCGCCGTTGCGCCTCGATCGACCGATCGATGAGGGTCTCGGGGTCATCGTACTCGGGCATCGTCTCGTCGTTCTCCCAGCCTTGGTTGCGCCAGCAGAAGCGGCAGTGCAGATTGCACGAGTCGATCGCTGGGGACATCTGCAGGCACCGGTGGCTCTGAATCCCGTAAAATCGGCCTTTGTAGCAATCGCGCTTGTTCACGAGGGACTCGCGGGTCCAGTAGCAGAGCTTCACCGCGCTGTGGCGGCCCACTAGCTGGTAGCCCTGACCCTGGAGCTCGCTCGAAAGGTCCTGGTCGCCCATCGGTGCCGCTCGACTGGGCTCCGACCCATAAGGCTTTCCGAAATCCGCTAGGATCGACGCGCGTGGAGCAGGATCCGACGCGTCCGGGACCCCCCGTCGCGAGGGCTCGCGGCGCGCGCGGAACCCCTCACGGCGGATACCCACGGGAGCTCCGGCCCCCCGTTCTCATTCCGCGGACCGCGCGGCCGCCCCACGGCGCCTCCCGACGCGCCCCGGACCACGCGGCTTAACCGACTCGCGTCCTTGGGACCCACGATGTCGCCCCCTCCTCCGCGCACGGGCCTGCAGATCCTCGTTCTCGACGTCGGCGGAAGCCATGTCCGGGCCGCGTTCTCCGATCGGGCCCGGCGGATTCGCATCGTCTCCGGCCCGACGATGACACCCGGTCGGATGGTTCGGCAGCTCCAGACGCGGCTGCGAGGGCACGAGTACGACGTCGTGGCCATCGGCTACCCGGGGGTCGTGACGAAGGGTCGGATCATGCAGGACCCCCACAATCTCGGGCCCGGCTGGGTCGGCTTCGATTTCACCCGGGCCTTCCGGCATCCGGTGCACGTCGTCAATGACGCGGCGATGCAGGCGCTCGGGAGCTACCGGAAAGGCCGGATGCTCTTCCTCGGGCTCGGCACCGGTCTCGGATCGGCCATGGTGATCGAGGGCAAGCTCCAGCCCATGGAGCTCGCGCACCTCCCGTACAAGAAGGAGCGGACGTTCGAAGAGTACGTGGGAGAGGCCTCGCTCGAGCGGTACGGCCGGAAGAAGTGGTCCAAGGAGGTGCGCAAGGTGGTCGGCGTGCTCGCCGCCGCTCTCGAGCCGGACGAAGTCGTCCTCGGGGGAGGGAACGCGCGCCTCATCCGCAAGCTCCCTCCGCGCACCCGCGCCGGGAGCAACGAGCACGCCATCATCGGTGGATTCCGCCTGTGGCAGGACCCCACCGAGTGGGTCGACCTGACCGAACGCCGGACCGGTCCGAAGCGTGCGCGATCCCGGTCCCCAACGACCCGGCGCCGACCCCGACGCTAGCCGCGCGCCGGGTGGCGCTTCTCCCTCGGCAGTGGGCCCGGGCCGATCGCCGCGCGCGGCACGCGCGAGGCCGCGGCGCGATCGAGAAACCAGAGGATCGGTCCCGCCGAGCGCACCAGGCTGGCCGGCAGCTTCGAGTTGCCGCGGGGCCCGGCTCGTAGGACCCTCGCTACGGTAGCGGCCTTCTCCGAGCCTTCGACCAAGAACAGAACTTCTCGGGAGGATGCGAGCGCCGGCAGGCTGAGGCTCAGCCGCGGGACCCAGGGGGGGTGGCCCGCGCGCGGTACGGAGACGACCATGCACGTTCGCTCTCGGAGGGCCGGCGCTCCGGGAAAGAGCGAGGCGGTGTGACCGTCCGGCCCGAGCCCTAGGAGCACGGTATCGAAGCGCGGGGGTGCCCCCGTGGGCGGCGCGGGTCCGATGAGACGCGCGTAGTCCTCGGCCGCCTTGGACGCGGGCCGAAGCTCTCCTCGAAGGCGGTGGACCTGTCGGCGGGGGATCGGTACATGGGCGAGCAGCGCCTCCCGCGCCATGGCGTAGTTGCTCTCGGGGCCCCGAGGACCCACGCACCGCTCGTCGCCAAAGAAGATCTCCGTTTCTTCCCACGGGAAGCGCGAGCGCCACCGACGTGCGAGGAGCCGGTAGAGTGCCTCGGGCGTGCGGCCCCCCGCGAGCACCCAGGAGAACCGACCGCGCGCTCGCACGGCCGCTCGCGCCTGCGCGGCGAGGTGGCGTGCCGCCGCTTCAGCTTCGCGGGTCGGATCGGGAAAGACCCGGATCTCCCGTTCTAACCGGGGTCCCACCGGTGCCCCCACTCCTCGACGAGCCTCTGCGTCTCGACCGGGCCGTCGGAGCCCGCCGGATAGAACACGATCGCCGGAGGGTGCTCCAGGATCGGCGCGTAGAGACGCCAGGACTCCTCGATCTCGTCGTCCCGGACGAAGAGGCTCGCGTCTCCTCCCATCACGTCCACGAGGAGCGTCTCGTAACCGTCGGGGAGCTCGCCGAAGACGTCGGCGTAGTGGAACTTCATCCGGTGCGTCTGCACCCGCATCTCGCGGCCGGGGATCTTGATCTCGAAGGCGAGCTCGAACCCTTCCTGAGGCTGCAAGAGGATGGTGATTCGATCCGGGTTGACCGCGTACTCCTGCTCCGTCTGAAAGAACGAGACCGGCGGGGCCTTGAACGTTACCACGACCCGGCTCGATTTGGCCCGGAGGCGCTTTCCGGTCCGCAGGAAGAACGGCACGTTCTGCCAGCGCCAGTTGGCGACCTTCAGCCGAAGCGCGATGTACGTTTCCGTGTCCGAGTCCGGTGGGACGCCCGGCTCTTGCCGGTACCCGGGCAACGGTTGACCGTTGAGGTTTCCCGGCCCGTACTGCCCGCGCACGACGTCGCCCGGCGCGATCCGTACGGCGCTGTGCAGGACCTTGACCTTCTCGCTGCGGATCGCGTCCTCATCCTTCGTGGCGGGCGGCTCCATCGCGACGAGCGTGAGGAGCTGGGTGACGTGGTTCTGCACCATGTCCCGCAGCGCGCCGGAACTCTCGTAATAGCCGGCTCGACCTTCCACGCCGAGGCTCTCGGCCACGGTGATCTCTACGTGGTCGATGCGGTCGCGGTTCCACAGCGATTCGAAGAACACGTTGGCGAAGCGGAAGACCAACAGGTTCTGGACCGTCTCCTTGCCGAGGTAGTGATCGATCCGGTAGATCTGCTTCTCCTCGAAGTAGCGGTGCGCGAGCGCGTTGAGCGCCACGGCCGATGCGAGGTCGCGGCCGAACGGCTTCTCGATGACGACCCGGGTCCATCCGGGGCTCCTGCTCAAGCCCGCCTCGCCCAGCCCTTGAAGCGTCGGACCGAACGCTTCGAGGGGGAGTGCAAGGTAGAAGATCCGGTTCCCCGGGAGCCCGTGCTCCTTCTCGACCTGTTCGATGCGGCCCCGAAGTGTTTGGTATCCGGTACCGGATTGGTTGTCGAGGGGTTGGTAGTAGAGGGTGCGCTCGCAGAACACCCGCACGTCGGCTTCCGCACCGGCCTTCTCCTCCAGCAGAGAGGCGGCGGCCTGCTTCCGGAACGCCGCGTCGTCCAGCGGATGGCGGGCGACTCCGAGGATGACGGTCTCTCCCGGGAGCTTGCCCTGCGCGGCGAGGTGGTACAGCACCGGGAGCATCTTTCGTTGCATGAGGTCGCCCGTGGCCCCGAAAACCACGAAGATGTGCGGCTCGCCGGCGGGGGAGTCCATGGTCAGGCGTCCTTCTTCACTTCGTGGCCGCCGAACTTGTTGCGCATCATCGCCAATAGGCGTTCCGCGAACGGATCGGACTCGCGCGAGCGCAGTCGCTGCTGGAGGGCGAGCGTGATGACCGGCGCGGGAATGTTGAGGTCCATCGCCTCGGTCACGGTCCAGCGGCCCTCGCCCGAATCGACGACCCAGGGCTGGATGCCCTGGAGCGTCGGGTTCTCCGCGAGCGCCGACTCGGTGAGCTCGAGCAGCCAGGAACGGATCACGCTCCCGTAGCGCCAGACCTCCGAGATCTGGTGCAGATCGAGCGCGAAGTCCGTTTTCGCCTGGAGGACCGCGAATCCTTCCGCGTAGGCCTGCATCATGCCGTACTCGATCCCGTTGTGGACCATCTTCACGAAATGACCGGAGCCGATCTTTCCCATGCGACCCCATCCCTTCGTCGGGCCCGGGGCGAGCGTCTCGAGGATCGGCCGTATCTGTTCGACGTCGGTGGGGTCGCCGCCGACCATCATCGAGTAGCCCTCCGTGAGCCCCCAGATCCCACCGCTCGTACCGACGTCCACGAATCGGAACCCCCAGCTCTTCACCAGCTCCGAGCGGCGCAGCGTGTCCCGGTAGTACGAGTTCCCTCCATCGACGATGAGGTCGCCCGGCGCGAGCAGCGGATGGAGCTGTTCCAACTCCTGATCGACGGGAGCCCCGGACGGGATCATCAGCCACACGATCCTCGGGGTGGGAAGCTGTCGGACGAGGTCGGCGAGCGAACTCGACCCGGTCACCCCTTGCGCCACCGCGCCATCGACGACCGATTTCGTGCGCGCATACCCGACCACGGTGTGGCCTCCGCGCACGAGTCGCACGGCCATGTTGGCGCCCATCTTTCCGAGTCCGATCATTCCGAGTTTCATCGATCTGCTCCTTCTCACCCCGCGACGATGCCGGCGGAGGCGAGCTCCTCACGGATCCGGTCGGGGTCTCGCACCCAGAGGGTGCGCAGGCCGAGCCGGGCGGCCGACTCGACGTTCTCACGTCGGTCGTCCAGAAAGAGCGCCTCGTCGAGGTCGCGCTGAGTGATCTCCAGTGCATATCGGTAAGCTTCGGGATCCGGCTTGCGTCGGCCCGTGTAGCACGAGCTGAGGAAGAGGTGGAAGATCTCGGGCAGATGGAAGGTCCGAATGCGATATTCGTTCAGGTCCCGCGACTCGTTGTTCAGCGCCGCCATCACGAACCTTCCCGCGGTACGGAGCTCGCGGGCGAAAGCGAGCGCCACCGGGTGCGGGGTCGATCGAGCGTGCATGAACCGACGGAACTCCTCGCGACCGAACGTCCGCGGTAGGTAGAACACCGTCGCCGAGAGGTAGGCCTCGAGGTCCGTCCGGCCCGTCTCGAAGTCCGTCTCCACCTGCCCGTGCCGTCGTTCGAACTCGGCGGGGTCAAGATCGAACCTCTCCACGGCCGCCTGGCGCGCCGCGTGGTCCCAGCCGTTCGAGAGCAGCACGCCGCCGACGTCCCACAGGAGGAGGGACACATCAGCCATCGAGCGCCTCTCGCACGCGTCCGAGGCCCCCCGCAACGTCGGTTCCGAGATCGACGCGCAGGACCCGGCGCCCCTTGTGGCGCAGCGCCTGGTAGTCTCCCAGCGACTGCGCACGGATCAGTTGCCCGAACGTGTAGCCCGCTCCGGGAACCTCGAGATCCTGGCGCGGGGTATCGACCAGCTGGAGGAAAAGACCGGTATTCGGGCCTCCCTTGTGCAGCTGGCCGGTGGAGTGCAGGAAGCGCGGCCCGTACCCGAGCGTGGTCGCGACATGCATCCGTTCGAGCGTTCGCCGGCGGATCGCCTCGAGCGCGCTCCAGGTCTCCGCGCTCGGAGCCAGGTACGCCTGGATGCCCGCGTAGTCTCCCGGTCGGCAGGTGGCGAGCCAGGCCCTCACGGCGTTCGAGAGGGCGGCGGGGTCGCCTCCCGCAACCGTCTCCACCTCCGGGGTCGGCGCCCCGGGCGCGGCGGGAGCCATCGCCCGTCGCGCGAGCTCCTTCGCGAGCTCCACGTCCGGTTGGTCGAACGGGTCGATCCCGAGGATCATCCCCGAGCTCGCCACCGCGAGCTCCCAGCGGAAGAACTCCTGCCCCAGGTCGACGAGCTCGCGGGCGCGCAACCGTACGACCGGGTGCCCCGCGGCCTCCAGTCGGGCGGTGTGCGATGCGAGCGCGGCATTCACCCCATCTCCTTCTTCGATCTCAACGAACAAGCGATCGGGCCCGTACACCTCCGGCGCGAGCATCGGTTCATCTACGATCGGAACGATCCCCTTGCCGGTCTTCCCCGTGCTCTCGGCGACGAGCTGTTCGATCCAGTCCGGGAACGGGGCGAAGCTCGGCGAGGCATAGAAGGTGAGCTTGTCGCGGCCGTGCGTCGCGAGCTCTCCGAGCGTCGCCCCCAATCTCAGAGCAGGATTCTCGGGAACGGGTATGGAGGGAGCACAGGCCGCACCCATCGTCCGGGCGCGATCGAGGAGCGTCAGGACGTCCACGCCGCAGAGCGCAGCGGGGACGAGCCCGAACATCGTGAGCGCGGAGTACCTTCCTCCCACGGTGGGGAGCGCGCGGAACGTGGCCCGGAACTTCAGATCCTGTGCGAGTTTCTCGAGCGGCGTGCCGGGATCGGTGACCGCGATGAATCGCCGCTCGGGCGCCTCGCCGGCCGCCCGCAGCACTTCCCAGAAGTACCGATGGAAGGAGAGCGGCTCGGTCGTCGTCCCCGATTTGCTCGAGACGACGAACAGGGTGTGTCGAGGATCAATGCGACTCTGCACCTCGCGGATCGCGTCGGGATGCGTGCTGTCCAGCACGAGAAGCTCCGGATAGCCCTCGCGGGGGCCGAAGATCCTTCGGAACACGTTCGGCGCGAGGGAGGAGCCGCCCATCCCGAGGACGACGACGTGGCGGGTCCCGTCCGCTCGGACCTCCTCCGCGAACTTGAGGAGCGCGGGCAGCGCGTCTCGCATCGTCTCGGGCAGTCGAAGCCAGCCGAGTCGGTCGGCCACGTCCGGAGCGGCGGCGGCCGGCCAGAGCGTGGGATCGCCTCGCCACAGTCGATCACCGACGTGCGCGTCCTGCCAGGACTGGATCCGAAGCTCCACGCTCTTCGCGGCGGGCCCGAGGTTCCACACCTGCGGATCGATCGCGCCGGCGAGGATCGCTTTCTTGCGGGTGTCGAGAGAGGCGAGGAGTTGCGCATACGAAGCCGCGAACGCCGCGACGCCCTCGACCTGAAGGGCCTCGGTGATCCGGACGAGGTCGATCCCAACCTCCTTCGCCCGCTTCAACAGGTCTCGGGCCTCGGGCACTCCCTCGGTGACTGTGTTGCCCCGGACGACCCCGTGGTCCTCGAACGCGGCCAGAGTGGCCGGCGGGATCGTATCCACGGTTTCGGGCCCGACGAGCTCCTCGACGTACAACGTATCGCGCAGGCTCGGGTCCTTCGTGCTGGTGCTGGCCCACAGGAGTCGTTGAGGTCGGGCGCCCTGCTTCGCCCACGCGGGGAACGCCGCGCCTTCGAACAGTTCTTGGAACCGGGCGTAGATCACGCGGCTGTTGGCGATAGCGATCTTTCCCTTGAGGGCGTTCGCCCGCGGGTCCGTCGAGGCGTCGAGGAGCTTGTCCACGGCCGTGTCGATGCGGCTGACGAAGATCGACGCGACCGATGCGAGTTGGGACGGCGCGGAGGAGCGGGCGAGCGCCGCGAGGTACGCCTGGGCGACCGCCTCGTAGTGCGCGAGGGAGAACATCAGCGTGATGTTGACGTTGATGTTCTCCGAGAGCAACTGCTGGATCGCCGGGATCCCCTCGGGCGTCGCGGGGACCTTGATAAGGAGATTCGGCCGGTGGACCGACGCCCAGAGGCGGCGCGCTTCCGCGATGGTACCCGGGGTGTTGTGCGCCAGTCCGGGCGCGACCTCGAGGCTGACGAACCCGTCGGCTCCCTTCGTCCGATCGTACACCGGGCGCAGGATGTCGGCCGCCAGGGTGACGTCCTCGATCGCGAGGCGCTCGTACAGCTCGGCGGCGGAGAGGTGAGGCTCGCGGGCCAGGAGCACCCTCAGCGCGGCGTCGTAGTCGGTACTGCCGGCGATCGCCTTTTCGAAGATCGTAGGATTGATCGTGACGCCCGTGATGCCGTCCGTGTTCACCATCCGCGCGAGATCGCCGTGGGTGAGCAAGCTCCGTCGGATGTAATCGAGCCAGGGTGATTGGCCTTGGGCGAGGAGGGCGGCCAGGGGCTTCACGGTCAAGCCCCCTTCGAGGACGCGGCGAGCAGGCGCGTGGCGACCTCGACCACGTGCTCGACCGTGAGGCCTAGTTCCTTCTGCAGGATGGGGCCGGGCGCGGACGCGCCGAACCGATCCACCCCGATCGATGCTCCATGCTCCCCGACGTATCGAGTCCAGCCGAGGGTCACTCCGGCTTCGATCGAGATCTTGGGAACTCCGGGAGGAAGGACCGACTCGCGGTAGGAGCGGGGCTGTTCGTCGTAGAGGCGCCACGACGGCAGGGAGACCACACGAACCGGCACCCCAGTGCCGGCGATCCGCTGTTGAACGGCCAGCGCGAGTGACACCTCCGACCCGGTCGCGATGAGCACGAGCCTCGGAGGAGCGGACGCCGCCTCCGAGAGAATGTACCCGCCGCGGGGCACGCCCTCCGCGATGGGATACTTACCGGCATCGAGGATCGGGAGTTTCTGGCGGCTGAACACAAGGGCCGTAGGACCCGGCCGCTCGATAGCGACTCGCCACGCAGCGATCGTCTCGTTGGCATCGGCCGGACGGATGACGTTGAGGCCGGGGATCGCGCGCAGGCTCAGCAGCTGCTCGACCGGCTGGTGAGTGGGGCCGTCCTCCCCCATTCCGATGCTGTCGTGCGTGAACACGAGGATCACGTGCGTCTGTTGGAGCGCCGCGAGCCGGATGGCGCCCCGCGCGTAGTCGGAGAAGATGAGGAACGTCCCGCCGTACGGGAGGAGCCCTCCGTGCAGCGCCATGCCGTTGAGCGCGCCGACCATCGCGTGCTCTCGAACCCCGAAGTGGAAGTTGCGTCCCTTCGCCTCCACGGAGGAGTAGTCCGGAGACCCCGGCAGGAGCGTCTTCGTCGAGGGGGAGAGATCGGCCGCTCCGCCGACGAGCGCCGGGAGAGTCGGCGCGAGGGCGTCCAGCGCCCTCTGGGAGGCGTCCCGCGTCGCCATGGGCCCGTCGGCGGGAGCGAAGGTCGAGAGGGTCGAGCTCCATCGGGGAGGAAGTGTCCCGGTGATCTGTCCATCGAACGCGGCGGCCTTCACGGGGTACGCGATCCGGAACCTCTCCCGGAGGGTCTCCCACTCCTTCTGCCATGTCGCTCCACGGGCAACGGCCTCGCCGAAGTGCATGCGGGCCACAACCGGAACCAGGAAAGTAGGTTCGAGCGGCCAGTCCAGCTTCTCCTTCGTCGCCCGGAGGTTGACCGGCCCCAGTGCCTCTCCGTGCGCCTCGCGAGTGTCCTGAACCGGACTGCCGTAGCCGATGTGGGTGCGCACGCAGATGAGGGAGGGGTGCGCCGTTTCTGCCTGCGCGGCACGGATCGCGGCCTCGATCGCGGGGAGATCGTTCCCGTTGGGGACCCTCTGGACGTGCCAGCCGTACGCGACGAACCGTGCGGCGACGTCCTCCGTGAACGCCCACTCCGTCGGCCCCTCGAGAGAGATGTGATTGTCGTCGTAGAGATAGATCAGTTTGCCGAGACCGAGCGTTCCGGCGAGCGAAGCGGCCTCGGAGGCGATCCCCTCCATCAGGTCTCCGTCGGAGACGATCGCGTAGGTGTAGTGGTCCACGAGCGGGAAGCCTTCCTCGTTGAAGGTGGCGGAGAGATGCCGCTCCGCGATTGCCATCCCCACGCCCATCGCGAATCCCTGTCCCAAGGGGCCGGTCGTGGCCTCCACGCCCGGAGTGAGTCCGTACTCGGGGTGCCCGGGGGTCCGGCTCCCCCACTGCCGGAACCGCTGGAGCTCCTCGATGGGCAGGTCGTACCCCGTCACGTGGAGGAGCGAGTACAGCAGAGCGGAACCGTGTCCTGCCGACAGCACGAAGCGGTCCCGGTTGCACCAGTGCGGGTCTCGAGGGTTGTGACGGAGGAACCGATCCCAGAGCACGTAGGCCATCGGCGCCGCGCCGAGCGGCAGGCCGGGATGGCCGGACTTCGCTTTCTCGATCGAGTCGACGGAGAGGAATCGGAGGGTGTTGATGCACGTCGAATCCATATCGGCCATGTGGTTCGCCTCGGATCGACGGGAGCGCTGGGGAGTCGTCTCGATGCGGTCGGGGAGCGTGCGCCCCGCTCCTCGGTCGATGGACGACTCGCCTTCGCAACCGTGTCCAGCGGGCCGCAAAGCTTGCTGGTCTAAAAGCGAACGGTGCGTCGGGACGCTCCAGCCGCCGGGTTTCGTCCCCGGAGGGATCGCGGAACCAACCGAAACGAGCGGCGGCGCTACCGTGTCGGTCCCTTCGCTCTCCGCATCGCTCCGGGACGTTCTAGGCAACTGTCATGAATCCTCTCGGCCTTCCCGGGGGGATGTCCGCCGAGATTGCTTGTGCGTGCTGCTCGTGCTCGGATTGCTGCCGGTGCTGTGCCTGTTGCTCCGTGGAGCAGGCCTGCTGCCCAACCTGCCCTTGAAGGTCAGGATGCGACGGGCCCCATGGTTTCTCGACGCCGGCATTGGGACTCCATCTACCGGACCAAAGGCGAGGACGAGCTCAGCTGGCACCAGGATGAACCGACCGCTTCCCTTCGTCTGCTACGAGGGGTAGCGAACCGTCGCAGTCGAATCGTCGACATCGGAGGCGGAACCTCGCCCTTGGCAGGCCGACTGTCCGAGCATGGTTTCCACCAGGTCACGGTCGTCGACATCGCCGACGCGGCGGTCCAACTGGGTCCCAAGCGTTCGGAGACCGGCGAACCGAACGTTCGTTGGATCCGTGCCGACGTCACCCGCGTGGACCGGCTGGCTCGGTTTGACGTCTGGCACGACCGGGCGTTCTTCCACTTCCTCACCGACGCCAAGGATCGGAGAGCCTACGTGCGGCTGGCCCGCCGGAGCGTACCCGTGGGGGGCCACGTCATCCTCGCCGCCTTTGCTCTGGATGGGCCGGAGACCTGCAGCGGCCTCGACGTCGTTCGGTACGATGGGAGGAAGCTCGAGTCGGAGTTCGCGAGAGGCTTCCGACTCCTTCGGGAGCGTCGGGAGATCCATCGGACCCCGTGGGGGGCCCGCCAGCCTTTCACGTACGTCGTGTTCCGACGGGTTCGAGTGGGCGAAGCAGGCGCCCGGGCCCGGAGTCGATCGCCTAGAGCACGCCCCAGGTCGCATTCACCCAGACCGTCACCATACCGGAGCCCGCGCCCGCGAACCCCGCGCCACACTGGTACGTCCCGCCCCACGACCAGAACGAGTAGGAGTCGGTCCCGTCCATCATCGAGTGGTCGAACATCATCCCGCCCGATCCTTCCATCCAATAGTGCATCGCTCGCACCCCCGCCCCTGGGGAAAAGTGAACCGTCACCCACCCCACCTCGGGGATAGATACGGCGGTCGTTGCGCCCGCCTGCGACGAGACCGTGATCGGTTTCGATGCCGAGTTGTACGGCACGATCGTCAGCGCGAGAAACGCGCCGGCGATGATCACCACCGTCACGACCACGACGATGACTCGCCGCTGCCGGCTGGAAGCCGGCCTCCTCCCGGGTTCGGAGGATCGCACCATGCGATCCTTGACGGCGGAAGGAGATTAGAAGCGCCCGTCAAGCGCGCTTGACGCGGTATCCCACGGGTCAATGGGCCAAAGAGACGAATCGAAGGGAAAGTGAGTTCAGTACGACCGAGGTGGACGAGAGACCCATGGCGAGAGCCCCCGTGATGGGCAGTACGTTGTAGATGCCGAGGCCGAAGACGGGGACCAGGGCACCGGCCGCGATCGGGAGCAGAACTGCATTGTACCCGAGCGCCCACGTCAGGTTTCCCTTGACCTTCCCCACGGTCCGGCGTCCGGTGCGCAGCGCGAGGGCCACTCCTCGGAAGTCCGACCGCACGAGGATCACCCCACCGGCTTCCTTGGCGACGTCGGTGCCGGCGCCGATCGCGATGCCGAGGTCTGCGGCCGCGAGCGCCGGTGCGTCATTGATGCCGTCGCCGACGTAGGCGACGTGCTTCCCTTGGGCTTGGTACTCCTTGATGATCGCCAACTTCTCCTGGGGGCTCACGTTGGCGTGCACCACGGCGATCCCCACCTGCTCCGCCACACGTCGCGCGGCGGCCTCGTGATCGCCGGTCACCATGATCGCGGCGATACCGTCCTGAGTCAGGGCCGAGATCGCCGCTCGGACGCCGGGAGCGACCTCGTCGGAGAAGCCGAGGATTCCCAAGGGGCGCCCCTCTTCGAGGACTACTGACCACGTCTTCCCTTCCGACTCGAGCCTGCGGGAATCCGCGACCAAGGGGCCGAGTTCCAAACGGTCCGTCCGGGCGGCGGCACCCCGAAGGATCGAGACCGTCCTTCCATCTGTTTCGCCGCGGATCCCTCGTCCGGGTTCGGCGGTGAGCGAGCGAACCGGGGAGATGGTCGAGCCGCGCCGGGCCGCGGCGTCGCGCACCGCCTGGGCCAGCGGGTGCTCGGAGCCCTGCTCCAGGCCCGCCGCGACGCTGAGGAGGTGGGCCGGATCGACTCCCGGCATGGCCAGCATGTCGGTCAGAGAAGGTTCTCCGCGGGTCAGGGTCCCCGTCTTGTCCGTAAGGACCACGTCCGCCTGGCTCGCGCGCTCGAGGGAGTCGCGTCCCTTGAAGAGGATCCCTTCCTCGGCGGCCCTCCCGGTTCCCACGATGATCGCGGCGGGGGTCGCGATGCCGAAGGCGCAAGGGCAGGCCGTGATGACCACCGACACCAGAACGAGCAGGGATATCGTCAGGCCCACGCCGGCCAGGGCCCAGGCGAAGGACGCCAGGACCGCCAGGACCAGCACGACGGGGACGAACGTGGCGGCGATCCGGTCGGCCAGCTTCTGCAGGGGCACTCGGCTCGTCTCGGCCTCGGCCACGAGCTGGCCGATCTGGGCCAGCAGCGTGTCCTCTCCGACCTTCGTCGCCTCTACCGTGAGGAGTCCTTCCCCGTTGATGGACCCGGCGATGATCGAATCGCCGGGGCTCTTCTCTACCGGCAGGCTCTCCCCGGTGAGGATCGCTTCGTTGATGGCCGAATGGCCCTCTAGGATCACGCCGTCGGTCGGGACACGCGCCCCCGGGCGGACGCGGAAGCGGTCTCGGGCCTGGACCTCCGAGACCGGGACCTCCACCTCGCTTCCGTCCCGCAGAACCCTCGCCGTGCTCGGGAGCAGCTCCTGGAGCTTGCGCAGGGAGCCGCGGGCCTTCTCGCGGGTGAGATGTTCGAGGTAGTGTCCCGTCAGGATGAGGGTAACGATCAGGGCCGACGCGTCAAAGTAGTAGTTGTGAGGTAGCCCCGCCGGCGCGACCACCACCGCGGTGCTGTACGCGAAGGCGACGGTGGTTCCGACCGCGATGAGTATGTCCATGTTCCAGACGCGGTTATGGATCGCATCGTAGGTCCCGCGGTAGAAATCGAGGCCGGGGTAGAACTGGACGACCCCCGCGAGCGCGAGCGCGACCCAAGGCCATCCCGGCGGGGAGTACACGTACGATAGGACGAGAATCACCGCGGAGAGGGGCCAGGCGATCGCGAGTCGGAGCTGGAGCTGGGCGAGTTGATGCTCCGGGGCGGAGAACTCCTTTAGGCACGTCGTGGAGCAGAAGTAGTAGGTTCGACTCTCGCGCAGTAGGGTGAGCTCGGCGCTCTTCTCGTCGACGAACATCCCGCAGATCGGGTCGGTCGCCATCGAGCGCGCGCCCTCCGAGCCGTTCGACTACGCGCCCCGAGTCTACGCGCTGGGGTGGGTGCGCTCGTACGTCTTGCGGCAGCCCTCGCTGCAGAAGTAGATCGTCTCGCCGCCGTACGTCCCCTTCGCCGGGGCGCGGGCCGGGTCGACCATCATTCCGCAGACCGGGTCACGGAACTGCATGTCGGATGTGAGCCCGAGCGAGCATATAGGGCCCGCCTAACGCGTTTCCGCCCGCGCGACCGATAGGGGCGGTGGGGGGGTGTAGAAAGGAATATGCCCGCCCCGCTCGATGGCTGCACGATGGTTGCACGGACGACGCCGGAAGAGGTGGCCCGCCGGCTCTCGGAAGAACCAGAGAGTTTGCTGCTCTTGGATGTCCGTGAGGACGAGGAGCGGGTCACCGCGGCGATCCAGCCTTCGATCCACATCCCGATGTACGAGGTCCCCGAACGGCTCGCCGAGATCCCACGGGACCGAGAAGTGGTCGTCTACTGCCACCACGGTTCGCGCTCCGAAATGGTCGCCGGTTTCCTCGAGGGCGAGGGGTACGCGCGCGTCACGAATCTCTCCGGGGGCATCGACGCCTGGTCCGCCCAGGTCGATCGCAAGGTCCCGCGGTACACCTGACGCAGCCTCGGCCGAAGGGCTCACCGTTCGTGAGCGCCCTCCGTGCGCTAGGCATGTCCTCCTAGGGAGGGTTCCCGCCTCCATGTCCGCCCTCTCGTCCCCGGGAATGAGGAGCGTGGTGATGCCGCCGCCGTCCTCCGAGCGCCCACCGATGAACGCAGCCTGCGAACTCCGCGCAAGCGACCGGGAACTCCTTGCGCGTCCGTACGACCCTCCTCGCAGATTTCCCGGCGCGCATCGCCTCCGCGAGCTGCTCCAGCGTCTCTCCGGCCGCAACGCTCGAGACGCGCGCTCCCATGCGGCAGAAGCTCCGTTCGATCCGAAGGGCGGGTGCCCGGCCGTGAGGCCCGTCGTCGGCTTCGTGACGCTCCGTTAGGGCTCGATCGGCCCCTTGGGGTCCCCGCAGGTCGCGTCCAACCGCACGGGGGGCGCGGTCAGCGTCCGCTCGCTGCCCCGGAGGAGCCCGAGAACGCCTCGGTGTACGCCCGCATCCTCCAGTACGTGTTCAGGAACTCCTGCCCTCGAACGGTGACTTGGTAGACGGTGTGCCCATCGGATTCGTCCGACGAGAGCAGGCCGAGCGCGATGAGCCGATCAATCGATCGACACAGGCGGTCGACGGGCATGCCGGCGCCGTAGGAGACACGGGTGACCCGGGCCCGACCGTGGTGACGTTTGACGACCTCTAGGATCGTAGCGTAGAGGTCGGTCTGCTCGCGGCGACGCGCGGTCCCTGAACCCTCACGCGGCCGGTCCCACACGGTTCGAGGCCCCCCCTTCAAAGAGGGAACGTGGGGAGATGGTCCACCTTCTGCAAGGACCCACGAACCGACCCAGGGGTCTGCTCCCCGAACGATCGCGTGTACCGGACCTCATCGGCGGTGGCACCCCGTTCGAGGACGACCTCCCCGGCGAAGATCCGGGTCGCGTGGGCATCCCGACCGAGCTCCACGCTACCGGCGTAGATCTCCTCCGCTTCGGAGTCCGCTTCGAGGATCACCCGGTCCCCCACGAGCGCTCCGCGGGCCTGGGTCTTGCGGCCCACTCGGATCCGGCGACCCTTGAGGCCCTCGGTCGTGCCGACGGAGCCCCCGACCTCGACCTCGCCGGAGATGATAGCGCGCAACGCACGCACCGCTCCCCCGACCTCGAGGCGCGCGGCGGTGAGGCGTTCTCCGACCTCGAGCATCCCGCCGATCTCGACGGAGTCCTGGACCTCGAGCGATCGGAGGACATCGAGCTTGCCTCCGACCTCCACCGATTGGCCGGTACCGTTTCCGTGGATCGATCCGATCCCACCGATCTCGAGTCGTGCGAAGTGAAGATCCCCGTCGGTTCGGAACACGCCTCCGATGTCGATGTTCCCGCCCTTGGAGGGAGCGCCGAGGCGCGCCTTCCCGCCCACGTCCAGGGAGCCGAAGGTGAGGGGGCCGGTCGCATCGATCGTGCCGCCCACGGTGATCGAGCGGCGGATCTCTCCTCCCTGGAGCGAGATCCGCCCTCCGATGGCGAGTTCGTCGAGTTCGACCGTTGCGAGCTCGGCCATTCCGCCGACGTCGAGCTTCTCCGCCTTGAGGGCTCCCCGGACAACGACCCGCCCTCCCACGGAGACCCGGCGCGCCGTGAGGGTGTCGCTGCAGTCGAGCAATCCGCCGATCTCGAACCGCTCGCCCGTGGCCGGGCCGCGTACGACGAGCTGCTTGTCGATGTCGACGTCACGCGCCCGGAACGTTCCGTCGACCCGGATCGAGGACCGTTCACCCTCGAGGTCCTCCGCTACCTCGAGGTTGCCGTGGATGAGAAGGTCCGCGTGGTCGGCTCGGAGCGAGGCGCACTCGACGTTCCCTGCGATCTCGGCGTCGCCGGCGAAGCTCGCGCGTCCCAAGACCTTCAGAAGGCCGTCAACGTCGATGCGCACGTTCTTCTCGACCTCCAGATCGCCCTCGATGGTCCCGAGACGGACGCGGGAACCCTTGGGCACGTGTTGGTCGGCCATGAGGGCTGGAGGCGGGGGGTAAGTAAAGGACTGCGTCACTCCCGGTGAGTCTCCCGCGGGTTCTCCGGCGAACGGATATGCCCGGAATCGGTCCGGCCTGCATGACGGATTCCTTGGCCGCGCTCCGGACCGAGGTCGTCGCCTGCCGCCGCTGCCCGCGGCTCGTGCGCTACCGCGAGGAGGTGGCCGCCGTCCGCAAGCGTGAGTACCGAGAAGAGGAGTACTGGGGGAAACCCGTCCCGGGCTTCGGCGACCCGGACGCTCGGCTGGTCGCGGTCGGGCTCGCCCCCGCCGCGCACGGCTCGAATCGGACGGGCCGCATGTTCACGGGCGACCGCTCGGCCGCCTTCCTCGTCCGGGCATTCCATGCGGCAGGGTTCGCGAACCAACCGACCTCGAACCGACGCGCCGATGGCCTGCGCTACACCGATCTCTATCTCACGGCCGCCGTTCGGTGCGTCCCCCCGGGCAACCGCCCGTCTCCCGAGGAGAGCTCTCGCTGCCGGCCGTACCTCGATCGCGAGCTCCGCCTCCTTTCCAATGCCCGAGCTATCCTCGCCCTCGGCTCGATCGCGTGGGACGCGATCCGGGCGGCGGTCCCCGAGGTGTATGGCGTCGGCCCGATCCGAACGCCGTTCTCGCACGGGGCGGTCGCGACGATCGGACCCGGCCGACCGTTGTTGTGGGCGTCGTACCATCCGAGCCCGCAGAACACCAACACCGGGAAGCTGACCTTCCCCATGCTCGTCGGGCTCCTGACGCGGATCCGCGAGAGCTGGACGCCGGCTCCTGCACGCCGCCAAAGTTAATCGGCCGCCCGCGTCGCACGCACCGATGGTGGAGTTCGAGCTGCTCGACCGGGACGGGCTCGCGCGCATCGGCCGGTTCGACACTCCCCACGGGCGTGTCGAAACCCCCGCGCTCCTTCCCGTCGTCCACCCGGACCCGACCCGTCAACCGGTATCGACCTCGGAGATCCGCCGGCGTTTCGGGTTGGGGGCGGTGATCACCTCTTCGTACATCACCTGGCGAACCCCGGCGCTGCGAGAGGCCGCAGAGCGCGGCGGGATCCACGGCCTCCTCGACTTCGACGGGCCCGTGATGACCGACTCCGGCGCCTTCCAGCAGCACGCCTACGGGCACGTCGAGGTGGGCCCGGAGGAGATCCTCGAATTCCAGAACGGCATCGGCAGCGACATCGCGACGGTGCTCGATGTCTTCGTCGAACCGGGCGTCGACCACGCGGAGGCGGAGGCGGGGGTCGAGACGACGATCGAGCGAGCGCGCGCCGCCCGACGCGCACGGGCGGGACTGCTCGCGGTGCCGGTCCAAGGCGGAGCCTTCGACGACCTGCGGGCTCGCTCCGCGCGCGAAGCGAGCGCGCTCGGGGACGTGCTGGCGATCGGCGGCGTCGTCCCGCTCTTCGAGCAGTACCGCTTCGCGGAGCTCGCGCGTGCAATCGCGTCGGCGCGTCCGCACCTCTCCCCCGGCCGGGTCGTCCATCTCTTCGGGACCGGCCATCCCATGACGTTCGCGTTCGCCGCGCTGTTCGGGGTGGACCTGTTCGACTCGTCGGCGTATCACAAGTTCGCCCGGCGAGGCCGGTTGCTCTTCCCCGAAGGCAGTATCGCGATCGACGAGCTGCGGGAGCGGACCTGCCGCTGCGCGCTCTGCGAGGAGATCCCGCTGCCCGAGGTCGCGAAACTGGAGCCCGCCGAGCGAGAGCGGCGGATCGCGGAGCACAACCTGCTCACTTCCGCCGCCGAGATGGGCGTGGTCCGCCAGGCGATCCGGGACGGAACGTTGTGGGAGCTCGTCGAACGACGAGCGACCGCGCACCCCGCGCTCCGGGCCGGGCTCTCCGCTGCGCTGGGACGGGGAGAAGTGTTCTTTCCCACCGAGCCGGCGAGCCGTCGGGCCTTCCGCGAGACCGGTCCGTCCAGCTACGATCGCCCCGCGGTGCGGTTGTTCCGGGAGCGCCTTGCGCGATACACCCGCGGGCTCTCGCCGGCCCGAACCCTCCCTCGGATCGCACTCTCCCCCGACTACCTCTCCCGAGTACCTCTCTCGACCCGGACGGGAGAGCCCGTTCGATGGGAGTCCGAGACCCCGTTCGGGAGGGTGCCGGTCGAACTGCTCGAGCTGTACCCGATCGGACCCTGTCTCTCCTCCGCCGAGTTCGAGTCTACGGGTCGCCGAACCCCGAGTGACCTGACCGCAGAGTTGCGCGCCACCGGATCCGAGGAGTTCGATCTCGAGCGGGACTGGACCGAGGAGTGGACGGACCTCGAGGTCCGGTCCCGATTGCTCTGGCAGTACGATCCATCCTCCACGGAGGCGCTCGCCCGGCACCCGCTCCGGGGCCAGCGCTCGCGGCGCACCGGTCGCCTCCGGGGGATCTTGGCCGGGGATATCCCGGTCTTCCAGATCGGCAACGACGGGCTTCCCCGCCCGTCCTTCCGTGGTGCCGAGATGCTCCGGACCGTACTCCCTCCTCCTCGGGCGCGGGTGATCGTCCATGCGGACGCGACCGGCTTCGTGCGCGAGGGCCGAAGCCTGTTCTCGCGTTTCGCCCTCGGCGCCGATCCCGATCTACGGATCGGCGAGACCGGGATCTTGGTGGATGCCCAGGACGTGCTGCTCGCCGTGGGCCGGCTCCTGCTCGCTCCCCACGAGATGAGCAGCCTGCGCCGGGGCGTCGCAGTACGGGTCACGGCGCACGCGAAGCGTCCGCACGAACCCGAAGAGGCCGACCCCGACGAGGCTTAAGGGTCGGAATCCCATTGGAGTTCGGCACCCAGAGGCACGAGATGACCCGGACCTTCCTACTGCTGGCGTTGGACAGCGAAGGCGCGCCGTACTCCGAGGTCGCCGACATCCTTCAGGACATGGGATTCCAGCGTGGGGCCAGCGGCTACGACTTCGTTTACGACTGGGGCCGCGACGTCACGATCCAAGAATCGCTCGAGTTCGCCGATCGGATCCAGGCCTCGCTGCGAGGAAAGCGGGTTGGCTTCCGCGTCGAGTCGACCGAGGACTCGATCCTGGAGTCGTAGTTCCCGCGGCCCCGCGTCCTCTGGGCGCCGAGGCGGGGCGGAAGCATCTCTCCCGATGGGGGCGGCAGGAATCTGCCGGTCTCGGCTCTAGGTGCGCCGGAGCAGCACCACCGCCGCGACACCGACCACGAGGGCTGCGGCCAGGCCCGCGAGCACCCACGGCGCGCTCGCGACAGTTCCGGACGGACCCGACACGCTGCTTGCGCACGCCCCCTCGGTGAGGCAGGCCGCGCTCGCTTGCGCCGCGCTCGGGGACAGAGGAGTCCCCTGGACCACGCTCGGGCTCGAATTCGTGGGAGCGCCGTACGAATTGACGCTGGTGGTGTAGCTCCACTCGGCCGAGTCGAGACCCAGGTGCGAGCCCAGCACTCCCGTGCTGTCGATCCCGGAGGCATCTGCGTGGGTCGTGAGGGCCATCGAGGAGCCCCAGTCGCCGGTATCGGCCCAGATGTCCACAACGCGCGGAACGAGGGCGAACCCATCCTGGAGATCGAAGCCGAGACCGAGGTCGCTCGACCCGTGCCGTTCCATCGGGGAGCCGAGACGGACGGCGATACGGGTCCAGCTCTCCCCCTGCACGGGACGGAGAGTGTCCGATTCGAGGCGGCCGTCCGATCCGTAGAGGGTGACGTTCCCACTACCGGTCAGATTCCCCGATCGGCTCGCGTTGAGCGACCCGTCCGGGCCGACCGACATGAAGCTCGTCTGCCAGTTTCCCGAGGCGGTGAACTGGCTCGTGGCCGTCCACGTCTCCGCTTCGGTCAGGTTCAACGGGAGAAGTCCGAGCGCGGGTGCGAAGTCGACGGACAGGTTCGCGCTCGCGGCGACGAAGAGCTCTCGCACGAGGTGCGTCGTTCCGTTCGCGGTGAACGATCGCGTCTCGGAGAGGTTCGCCACGGCCTGCGTCGATGCGCGGGTGAGTGCGAGCGCGGGAACCGACGATCCGTTCCGCAACGTGACCGAGCCCGAGATCGTGAAGTCGGCGACGCTCGTCCATTCTTCCCATGCATGGGCGTCGAAGCTCGAGGAGAAGTTCGCCGACGCGCAGTCCGGCTGGCAGTAGGTCAGTCGCACCGATGCGCCGACCGTGTGGTTCTCCGTGAGGTAGTAGGTGGTGTTCGATGTGTTCGTTTGGGTCAGCGTCGTCGAGAACCCGTACGATGCGTTCCCGATGAACTGGCCGTGCTCACCTTGCCAATCAACCGAGACGTTCTCGGTCCCTCCGTAGGCCCAGATCGTCACGCCGTTCGCGACCGTGGTCGCCCCCGGGGCGGGCGCCGCGGAACCGATCGGCACGCTCGCAATCGCGAGCAGGATCACTCCGAGGGCGACGGCGCACGCGCCCCCGCGGGTGAAGTTGCGGCCCCGGGTTCTCCTCCAGTCGCCGTTGGATGCGCTCATGGCAGAGGAAATGGAGCCGCTCCTTGGAACATAAGTCATAGTTCAACAAAATCGGGTTTCGTTGGATTCCGTGCTAGGGTCTGACCCGTCGACTCCCGGGGACGCGCGCAGCGCGGAGCGGCTCCCTCGGTGTGCCGGTTCGACGGGCTTATTCGCCCGGTCCCCTCGGACACTCCGATGGCGATCCTCGGCAT
This sequence comes from Thermoplasmata archaeon, assembly GCA_035532555.1. Taxonomy (NCBI): domain Archaea; kingdom Methanobacteriati; phylum Thermoplasmatota; class Thermoplasmata; species Thermoplasmata archaeon. Next base: position 143,617 of record DATKQS010000024.1, read on the forward strand.
CGAATCGACCGCGCACACCGCTTCGGTGGGGATCGTCTCCGAGTCGGCCGAGGTCCTCGCGATCGCCTCCGACATGTATCGCCCGCCCAGCGGAGGGATCCACCCGAGGGAGGCGGCCAATCACCACGTCGATCTCCTGCCGGGGCTGGTCGAGCGCGCGCTCGGGGCCGCGCATCTCGGACCCAAGGACCTCGAGGCGGTCGCCTTCGCGCAGGGCCCGGGATTGGGCCCCTGTCTGCGCGCCGGAGCGACCGTAGCCCGCACGCTCTCCCTCGCCTGGGATCTCCCTCTCGTTCCCGTCAACCACTGCGTCGCCCACGTCGAGATCGCTCGGGTCCTGAGCGGACTGGACGATCCACTCCTGTTGTACGCGAGCGGTGGGAACACGCAGGTGATCGCTTACGGTCGCGGCCGCTACCGCGTCCTCGGGGAGACGATCGACATCGGGATCGGGAACTTCCTCGACAAGCTCTGGATCGCCCTCGGAGGCACCTTCCCGGGCGGGCCCGCGATCGAAGCGGAGGCCCGGCTCGGCACCGAGCTCCTCCCGCTCCCGTACTCGGTGCACGGGATGGATGTCGCTTTCTCCGGGATGCTCACGGCGACGCTGGCCCTCCACGCGAAGGGAGCGAAACGCACCGATCTCGCCTATTCGGTCGAGGTAACGGCGTACTCGATGCTCACCGAGATCACCGAGCGGGCGCTCGCCCACCGCAAGCACGGCGCCGTCGTTCTGGGAGGAGGCGTCGCCTGCAACGAGCGCCTCCGAGGGATGGTGCGCACGATGGTCGAGGAGCGCGGAGGCACGATGTTCGCCCCACCGCGATCGCTGTGCGTGGACAACGGAGCGATGATCGCATGGACCGGACACCTCGCCTTCCAGAGCGGACTCTCGGTCACTCCGGATGCCTCGGCGGTGCAGCCGCGGCAACGGACCGATCTCGTGGCGACGCCGTGGCGCGAGGCGCGCGCGGCGTCCGCGGGATTATAGCGCGCACGGGGTTCGAGGCACCGTGGAGGAGGTCGACGTCCTCGTCGTGGGAGCCGGCCCCGCCGGCTCGAACGCAGCCTACCATCTCGCTCGACGCGGCTACGACGTGCTCGTCATCGAAGAGCACGATCGCATTGGATACCCCGTCCAGTGCGCGGGCCTCGTCTCCCAACGCGTGCTGGATCTCGCCGGATCGAATCGGTTCGTCCGGCGGCCGGTCCACGGGGCGAGCGTCTTCGGCCCGTCGCTCGGCTCGATCGAGTTCACGGCGGCGGAGCCGCGCGCGTATGTCATCGACCGGGCCGGACTCGATATCTACCTCGCCGACCGCGCCGCTCGCGCCGGTGCGCGCTATTCGAGCTCGACCCGGTTCGACCGCGCTCGAGGATCGACGAACGGCCGGGCGCACGTTGAGCTCACCAGCTTCGGCGGAGAGCGCCGGGAGATTGCGGCCCGGCTCGTCCTGGGGGCGGACGGCGTGACCAGCGCCGTCGCTCGGGCGTACGGCCTGCGCCGTCCGGTGGAGATCCTACCCGCATTCGAAGCAGAGTTCGCGACGAGCCCCGGCGACCCCGACCGGGTCGAAGTGTACTTGGGACACGACTTCGCGCCGGGTCTCTTCGGCTGGTGGATCCCCGACGGTACGGGCGGGGCCAGGGTCGGGATCGCAGCCGACGCCGACGGCACCAGCGCGCGTGTCCACTTCGAGCGGCTCCTCGGCCACCTCGAGCGCCGATTCGGCGAGCGCTTGAGCAACCCCACCGCCTACCTCGTGAGCGGGATCCCGATCGGCCATGTGCCGCGGACCCATGCGGACGGGGTCCTCCTGGTCGGCGACGCCGCCGGCCAAGTCAAGCCGCTCTCCGGAGGCGGGATCTTCACGGGAATGCGGTGCGCGGAGATCGCGGCCGACGTCGCCGATGGCGCGCTACGCCGGAACGAGCTCTCCGCGCGTGTTCTCTCGGAGTACGACCGCCGCTGGTGGGGGGAGCTCGGCGAGGAGTTCGACCGAGCGCTCCACCTCCGCCGCTTGTTCGTTCGCCTCTCGGACACCGATTACGATCGTCTCATCGACGTCCTGAAGGAGTCCAATCTGCTCGGCACGATCGTCGCGTTCGGCGACATCGATTTCCCGACGCACGTGGCACGTCGGCTACTGGCTCAGTCTCCATCGCTCTTGCGCCTCTTGCCCAAGGCGCTCGGGGCCTGGCTCGCCCCCGGGGACCGCTTCGCGCCGGCGCTTGACCCGGTTCGCCGGAAGTAGAAGAACGCCCCGAGGCCCACGAGCGCGATCGCTCCGGCGATCATCCCATAGACGACCCACGCCCACGTGACCGTCTGCACGATGATCGAGGATTCGGGGGTGACGCCCGAAACCCCGAGCGCGGCGAGGTTGAGGGTCGCGCTACCGTTGACGAGTTCGGTCGCGTTCTGCCACACCGCCGAGTTGAACCATCCGCGCGACTCGAGCAGGTATCGGGTGCCGTTCGCCGTGAATCCGAGGGCGGTCCGGAGGAGGAAGGACGCGGCGCCGATCGATGCCGAGGTGGTGACGGGGACCGTAACGACCGCGACCTGCCTCGGGGCGAGCGCGAGCACGGGGAAGGTGATGTTCGACCCGCTCACGCCGTTCGTCCCGGTGAGGAGTGGGGTCATCGAGTTCCCGACCGGCGTGGCGGGACCTGCGTTCGATCCCATCGCATAGATGTCCAGTGTCAGTGCGATGCCGGACATCGGCCACGGGAGGAGGTCCTGTACGGTCAGGCTCAGGGTCCCGGAGGACCCGGCGTTCAGGGTCGGGCCGGAGAGGTTCCCGAGGATGTGGTTGCCCACGAACACCGGGAGAGGCGGGTAGAACGTGGCGTTGGCGGTGCCGGCCGGGGCAAGAGCGGCCACCCCGATCGCGAGCACGACGAGGACGGTCCACGCGCTCCGTGAAACGGCTCGGCCCGGCCGGCTACCCACCGTCGGCATCCGTTCTCCCATACCTAGACATTGGCGGCAGGCGCCAACGATGCTGGGTTCCTGATTCCTTGAGGCGGCGCAAGAACCTCGCGGCTCCTGGAGGCCATCTCTCCACAGGCGTTTTCCGTCTCCGCCGAACTGGCGGCGACCCTCGCGAGATTGCGAGCGGCATTCAGGTCCCGGTCGAGTACAAATCCGCACTTCGCGCATCGATAGACGCGCTCGGAGAGCGGCATCTCCTCCTTCACGTTCCCGCACCGGGAGCACTGCTTCGTGCTCGGGTAGAACGGGTCCACCTTGACGAGGCGCGACCCGTACCACCGGCACTTGTACTCCAACTGCCGGACGAACTCCCCGAAGGAGGCGTCCGATAGGGAACGGGCGAGCGAGTGGTTGCGGAGCATGTTCGCGGGACGCAGACTCTCGACCACGATGACGGGCTTGGCTCTCGCCAACATCGTCGTGGCCTTGTGGATCGCGTCCGTGCGCAGGTCCGCGACCTTCGCATGGCACCGGGACAGTCGGTCTCTGGCCTTCTCTCGGTTGTGGCTTCCTTTCCTCTTCCTCGATACCTCCCGTTGGAGATGCTGGAGTTTCCGTTGTCGCGCCATGAAGGCGCGGGGATTCTCGATGACCCGCCCGTCGCTCACGGTGGCGAGAACGTCGATGCCGAGGTCCACGCCCACGACCCCGCCCGTCGGAGATGCCACAAGGGGACGTTCCTCCTCAACCGCGACACTGACATACCACCGCCCCGACCTCTCCGATGCCGTAACCGAGCGGAGGCGGACCTCGGCCGGGGGATAGCCACGCTCCTTGAGCCTCACCCGACCAATCCGTGGGAGTGTGATGTGGCCGTCCTCCACCTTGACGGCCCCGGTAAGACGGAACGAACTCCGCCCCGAGCGGCGGGAGTGGAACCTCGGATACTTCGCCCGCCCCTCGAAGAAGTTCTTGAAAGCGCGATCCAAGTCCCGCAGGGCCTCCTGCGGGGCGCACTTCGAGGATTCGTACATCCACCCGAGGTCGCTCTGCTTGCGGGAGTTGATCTCACGGTGCAGGTCGATGGCCGTCGGATTCTTGATGCGTGGGACCGGGAGTTGGTTCAACCACCACGTCTCTTCCTTCCGCTGGAGGCCGAAGTTGTAGGCGAACCGGGCGCACCCGGCGTGCTGGCGGAGGGCCGTCCGCTGGACGTTGGTCGGGTCCAGTTCCGTGTGATAGGCGCGTTGAACCATCACGGGCCCTTCAGCACCTTGCGGGCCTCGGAGAGGAGCCGCTTCGTCTTGTGGCTGCGAAGCCCGTAGAGTCGCGCCGAGAACGAGGTGATGATGGTGATGAGGTCGTTCGCCAATTCCGACTCGGGTCTGTCCTTGGGCTTCGGGTCGAGAACCTCAAGGGTCGTACCGTAGGCGGCGAAGACTTGGCGGAGCAGGTCCACACCGAACCTGGCGAGTCGGTCCTCGTAGGCCACGACCAAGCGGGAGACGCGCCGTTCCTGTACGGCCTTGAGGACCGCGAGAAACCCGGGTCGGTCGAACTTGAGACCCGAACAGATATCGGTGTGAAGTTCTGCCCCCGGAAACGCTCGTTGAAGGCGCTCCTTCTGTCGTTCGAGGGCGTCCTTTTGGCCGTGCGAGGAGACGCGGGCGTAGAGGATGGGCGACCGAAGTTCTTGTTCGCCCATGAGGCGTTGGACCTCGGACAACGGGATACGCCGCATCCCACCGAGGGTCCGCACGACCCGTATCCTCCCTTGCCGGTCCCATCGTTGGAGTGTCGTGACAGTGAGCCCGAGCCGGGAGGCGGCATCACCGATACGCAGGAGGACATCCATATTACAGCGATAGACTATCACCTATGTATATCTATTACCGTTAGCAGCTAAAGCCCCCGCTGGGGCGTCGGACTCGGCGCGGGCCACGAGGCGGCGGATCCGGCGCCACGCTTCGGCGCGGCCCCGTTCGCCGCCGAGACCGAGGAACCCCACCGCACGGATCCCGAGCTCGCCGCCCCCGTTCGTACTGGCCTTGAACAGCGCACGCGCGAGCGCGCGCGGATTGTGGGTCATTTCCACCGCCTCGTCGTCCGCGCGGTACTCCTCGCGCCGTGTGAGCGCACTCGCGACCCGACCGAGCACCGGATCCCATCGCATCAATCGTGCGAACGTGCGGAAGAATGTCAGGTAGCGGCCGTCCAGGTCTCGGACATGGCCGAGCTCGTGGGCGATCACGCTTTCGAGTTCCTCAGGCGTCAGGGTCGCGCGAAGGCCGCTCGAGAGCAGGATCACCTCACGACGGCGGACGAGGCGCGGGCCCCCGAACTCGACGAGGGTGAAGCTGAAGGCGTCGACCCGGGCATCCGGGAAGCCAAGGAGAGCGATGGATTTTCCCGGAGATGGCAGACGCTCCGGCCAGGGGATCACGGTGGGCTGGAGGATGCTGAGCCAGCCGCGACCGACCAGCTGGTTGATCAGGAACGCGAGCGCGAAAACGACGAACGCGCCGACCGCCCCGAGCGCCCAGACCGAGGCGAACTGAGGCTGGAAGAGCATGAAGGGCGATCGCACAAGCCCTGCGGCCCCGCCCCAGCCTCCTTCGACGACGACCCAAGCGAGCGCGGTCGTGACGAGCACCGCCCACAACGCGAGGAAGGTCGCCGCAAGCCGGAGGACGATGGGCGAGCCGGATCGGCGGACCGCGACGAGCAACCCAACGCCAGTCGCCACCCAGACGACCACGAGAAGAAACGGGATCCCCAGTACGGGCGCATCCATGCCGATGCAGATCCCCGAACGACCTACAGACCCAGCTTCCGACGGAGCTCTTGCTCCTCCGCCGGGTTGAGCTTCTCGATCTCTTCGTTCAGATGGACGACCCCCGCCGGGCCGAACATGTCGACGACCCCTTTAAGCAGATTGACGAGGTATTTCCGCTCGAAGTCGGCGGGTCGGTAAACGTAGCGCTCGCCCCCTCGGCAGGTTTCCCGGCGGCGCTTGACAACCCCTTTCGCGTGGAGGCGGGACAAGGTCGTCGCCACCGTGGTGTAGGCCACGCGGACCCCCCGGTGCTCGAGGTCCTGACGGACGGTGCGCGCCGGAGCCTCCTTGAGATCACGCAGCGAGCGAATCACGTCCGCTTCGAGGGAACCGGGCATCTTCCTCCGAGGGTGGCTTTGGTCTGGGGCCCTTTAAGACATCCGACCGTGAGGAACGAACGAGTTCGTACTTGACCGGACCGCGGGAGGGACGGGCGAGGCAAGCGTTTATGGCCGCCCCCCAATCGGGCGGGGGATGACCCCGCCCGCGGACCCCCCCACGTCGATCCTCGACCTGATCGGGAATACTCCAGCGATCCCGCTGCGTCGGGTGACCGAGGGAGTCCCCTACCGGGTGCTGGTCAAGCTCGAGTTCCTCAATCCGGGCGGCTCGGTCAAGGACCGGATCGGCACCTCGATGATCGACGAGGCCGAGCGCACGGGTCTGCTCCGGCCGGGCGGAACGATCGTCGAGGCCACGAGCGGGAACACGGGGGTCGGACTCGCCCTCGTGGCCGCGGTCCGGGGGTACCGCTGTGTGTTCGTGATCCCGGACAAGATGAGCTCCGAGAAGATACGGCTGTTGCGCGCGTACGGCGCGCGCGTGGTCGTGACCCCGAGCCAGCTGCCGCCGGAGCACCCGATGAGCCACTACTCGGTCGCGCGTCGGCTCGCGCGGGAGATCCCCGGGGCGTACTACCCCAACCAGTACGAGAACGAGGGCAACGCGCTCGCCCACTACCGCACGACCGGGCCCGAGATCGATCGCAACGGCGGCGAGGACCTCGTGGCCGTGGTGGCCACGGTCGGGACCGGGGGAACGCTGAGTGGGATCGGACGCTACTTCAAGGAACACCGCCCGTCGGTCCGCATCGTCGCGGTCGACCCGGCGGGGTCGATCCTCGGGACCTACTTCCGGACGAAGCAGGTCACGAAGGTCGCTCCCTACCTCGTCGAGGGCATCGGGGAAGACATGATCCCGAAGTCGATCCACTTCCAGTTCATCGACGAGTTCGTCGAGGTCAACGACGCCGAGTCGTTCGCCATGGCGCGCCGCCTCGCCCGGGAAGAGGGGCTCTTCGTCGGGGGCTCGTCCGGATCCGCGGTCGTCGGAGCCCTACGCTGGCTTTCCACGCGCCCGGTGCCCGCGGGCTCCACGATCGTCATCGTTCTGCCGGATTCCGGCGACCGGTACCTTTCGAAGTTCTACTCGGACGAGTGGATGCGCGAGAAGGGGTTCCTCGACCCCGGCGCCACCGCGCGCAGCCTGCTTTCACGCAAGGGAGGCCTCCCCGCGCTCGTGACCGCCGAGCCCACCACGCGCGTCCGAGATGCGCTGGCCCTGCTGCGCCGGCACGGGTTCTCGCAGATGCCGATCCTCGCCTCGGGCGCGAACCTAGGGAGCGTTCAGGAGGAGGAGATCCTGCGTCGGATGCTCGAGGACGAGACCGTCGTCGAACGCACCGTCGCCTCCGTGCTCCTGCCCCCCTTCCCCGAGGTCGGCGCCGACACGCCCGTGGCGACCGTGCTCCACCGATTGAAGGAGGAGCGCGCGCTGTTGGTCCGGGAACCCGCAACCGGGACCCCCATCGGACTATTGACCCGGTACGATCTGCTCGGGTTCCTATCGGAGGAAGGAGGGAGCCATGCGATTTGATACCCGCCTGATCCACGCCCACCAGCCTCCCGACGCGGCCACCGGGGCCGTCAACACCCCCATCTACCTGTCGAGCACCTTCGCCCAGGAGGCGCCGAACCGCAACCGAGGATACGTCTACGGGCGGACGGCGAATCCCACCCGCGATGTCCTCGAGCGCACGCTCGCGGACCTGGAGGGCGGCGCCCGGGGCCTCGCCTTCTCCTCGGGCCTCGGCGCGCTCGTCAGCCTGCTCGAGAACTACGGAACGGGGCGGCGGATCGTGTCGGTCAACGATCTCTATGGCGGGTCCTGGCGCCTGTTCGAGCACCACCGCCGCCAGTTCGGCCTCAAGATCGACTACCTCGACATGACCGACCTCGACGCGCTTCGGGAGGCCCTGGCCGCGGGCCCGACCGATCTCGTGTACCTCGAAACGCCAACCAATCCGCTACTCCGGATCATCGACCTCAGCGCGGTCGCCCGCCTCGCCCACCGCGCCGGAGCGCTCCTGGCCGTGGACAATACGTTCGCGTCCCCGGCCCTCCAACGCCCGATCGAGCGGGGCGCGGACATCGTGCTGCACTCGACCACGAAGTACCTCGGAGGCCATTCGGACGTTCTCGGAGGCGCGCTCGTCCTCCGGGACGCAGCCCTGGGGGACCGGTTCGCGTGGATCCAGAACGCCGCGGGAGCCGTTCCGAGCCCGTTCGATAGCTATCTCGTGCTCCGCGGACTCCACACGCTCGGAGTGCGGATGCGCGCCCACGGGGCGAACGCGCAGGCCGCCGCCGAGCTGCTGGAACGGAGCCGGAAGGTCCGTATCGTTCACTATCCCGGCCTATCGAGCCATCCGCAGCACGCGCTCGCCCGCCGGCAGATGGACGGCTACGGCGGAATGATCAGCATCGACCTCCGCGGCGGTTCCGCGGCGGCGCGCCGTTTCATGCGGGCGCTTCGGATCTTCACCCTCGCGGAGAGCCTGGGAGGCGTGGAGTCGCTCGTCGAGCACCCGGCCTCGATGACCCATGCGAGCGTACCGCGCCGGGAGCGCGAGGCCCACGGGGTCGGCGGCGGCCTCGTGCGCCTCTCCTGCGGCATCGAGGATCCCGACGACCTCCTGGACGACCTGCGAGCCGGCCTCAGGGCGGCCTAGACGATGCGTCGCGTCACGATCTACGATACGCTCTCCCGGGAGAGCCGGCTCTTCGTGCCGCGCTTCCCCCCGCGCGTCGGCATGTTCGTTTGCGGACTGACCCCGTACGACGAAGCCCACATCGGTCACGCCCGCGTGGCGGTCGTGTTCGACGTCGTCGCTCGGGCACTCGCACGGTGGGGATATCGGATGTTCTACGTCCAGAACGTTACGAACATCGACGACAAGCTTCTGGGCCGTGCGGGAGAGCTCGGCGTCGACCCGTTCGCGCTCGCCGACCGGCACTTCGGGGAGTGGCGCGAGGCGATGGAGCGGCTCGGCGTCCGGTCGGTCCAGTACTACCCGCACGCAACCGACTACCTCCCCGAGATCCTGGAACAGGTCGGCCAACTGGTGGACCGCGGATTCGCGTACCGAACGGACGACGGCTCGGTCTACTACGAGGTCGCGAAGTTCCCCGGCTACGGCAAGCTCTCCGGTCAGAAGGTCGAAGCGCTCCGACCCGGAGCGCGCCTGGAGATCGATCGCAACAAGCACGCGCCCGAGGACTTCGTGCTCTGGAAGGCTGCGACGCCGGGCGAGCCGAGCTGGGAGAGCCCGTGGGGCCCGGGACGACCCGGCTGGCACATCGAGGACACCGCGATCACGGCGCGACTGCTCGGTCCGCGCTACGATCTCCATGGAGGGGGCCTCGATCTGAAGTTCCCCCACCACGAGGCCGAGATCGCCCAGGCGGAGGCAGCGACCGGGCTCGCGCCCCTCGTGAACTTCTGGATGCACGCCGGCCTCGTATCGATGGGCGGGGAGAAGATGTCCAAATCGCTCGGCAACGTCTACTCGCTCACCCAGGCGCTCGACGAGTTCGGCCCCATGGTGCTGCGCTTCTACTACCTCAACGCGCACTACCGCAGCCCGCTCGAATTCACGCGGGGGGAGAGCCTGGAGGCCGCCCGCGAAGCGTACGCTCGCCTGTCGCTTCCCTACCGGCGCCTCCGGTCCCAATGGGACCAGGAGGCGCCCGAACGCGTCGGCGAGGAGCTGCCGGAGGAGCTCGCGAGCGCCTCGGCCGATCTCGTCGACCGCCTCGACGAAACCCTGGCGGACGACTTCCAAACGCGCGAGGTGATCGCGCAATTGTTCGTCTGGGGCCACCGGGTGGCCGAGTGGTTGCCCAAGCTCGACCGCATGTCGAGCGGAGCGCTCGCGACGCTGGCCGCCCCGTACCGCTGGGTCGAGGAAACGCTCGGGCTCTTTGAGGAGGTCGAGGAGAGCGGGTCGAGCGATCTCGCGGCCGCGGTCGGGGTCGCGATCGAGGCTCGGACCCGGGCCCGGACCCGCGGAGATTTCGCCGAGGCCGACCGGATCCGCGACGCTCTGCGCGCGGCGGGAATCGAACTCGAGGACGATGCTACTGGAACTCGGTGGGAACGCACCGGGTCGAAGTGACAGGACCATGCGCGGCTTCGGGTTTTCCGAGCACGGCGGGCTCGACCGGATCGGATTCGTGGAGATCCCCGAGCCCACTCCCGGTCCCGGCGAGGTTCGGATCCGCATCCGAGCGGCCGCATTCAACCGGCTGGACCGGTTCACGCTCGAGGGGATCCCGGGCGTCCCGATCGAACGCCCTCACGTGCTGGGCTCCGACGGATCCGGAATCGTCGACGCGCTCGGAGCCGGCGTCGACGACCTTGCTATCGGATCGAGCGTTCTGATCAATCCGGGGATCCCGGATGGGACGTGCGAGGCCTGCCGGGCCGGTGAGGAAGCCCTGTGCCGGGCCTATCGCATCCTCGGCGAGCACACGCAGGGAAGCGCCACGACGTTCGTCGTGGTCCCCCGCCGCAACGTGCACCCCAAGCCCGAGCGGCTCTCCTTCACGGACGCTGCCGCAGCTCCCCTCGTCTTCCAGACCGCGTGGCGGGCGCTCGCCACGGTCGGCGGCGTCCGCCCCGGGGACCGCGTGGCGATCATCGGTGCCGGTGGTGGAACCACCACCGCGGCCGTCCAGATCGCGAAGCTCTTGGGCGGGAACGTCGCCGTCGCCTCGCGGACGCTCGCGAAGGCGGAGCGGACGCGCGCGCTCGGCGCCGATGCGGCACTCTCCTTCGATGCCGACCACCCGCTCGACAAGGTCCTGTGGCAGTGGAGCGAGAAACGGGGCGTGGACGTGATCTTCGATTCGAACGGTGCCGCGACGGTCCCAAGATCCGTCCGCGCGCTGGCCCGCGGAGGACGCGTGGTCGTTATCGGCGCCACCGCCGGCCCGACGGTCGAGGTCGATCTCCGCACGCTGTTCTGGCGCCAGGCGTCGATCCGCGGCAGCACGATGGCCAACTTCCGCGAATTCAACGACGTGCTGGGCCACCTCGCTAGCGGACGGCTGAAACCCGTCGTCGATTCCGTCTTCCCCTTCGAGCAGGCACCCGAGGCGTTCCGCCGGTTCGACGGAGCGGATCTCTTCGGCAAGATCGTGGTCGAGAACCCCCAAACCTAGGCGCATCGACCGTCCGGGGCGCCCGGGGAACCCCAAAGGAAGGTCTCAAGGACCGCGGCATCCTCCAGATGGACGTGAGCCGTGTCCGACCTCCGCCCCGGTACGCCCGGTCGGGAGCTGCGAATGCCAGAAGTCTCGCCGTCGTAGCGCTCGGTGTTCTTCTCCTGGCCGGTTCCGCTCTGATCGCACCGGCCTCCCGCGCTCCGTCGAGCGTCATCCCGGGCTCGGGCGATTCCGGCTCGACCCTACTGATCGCGGGCGCCGCGCCTGCGTGCGGCACGTCTCCCTTTGCGCCGAACGACCTGATCGTGCGCCCGGGAGCCGAACCGTGCGTGTTCCAATCGTCGGGGCCGGGCACCACCTACACCCAATCTGGAAACGTCACCGTTCTCCCGGGTGGAGTTCTGATCATTCGGAACATCACGTTCTCGATCCAACAGTTCGTTTCGGACACGGGAACTCCGATGCAACGGCTCAGTCACATCTACTCGTTCCGCGACGAGGGAAGCGTGCAGTTTTGGAACGCGACCCTAACGACGGCGGCAACCGGCTCCGATCCGTACCTCAAACTTCATCTGAATATCACGGGCCAGATGACTGTCTGGAACTCGAGCTTCGAGTTTCCGGGCTGGATCGACGTATATGGCCCCAGCGCAAGCCTGACATTGAACGAGTCAACGATCGAGGCCAATCCCGCGGCGAACAGCACAGCGTACCAATCCCTCGGGCCGACTATCGTGGCGGATACATCGTACGCTCCATCGCTCTCAGCTCAGAATGGTGCTCAACTCATGCTATTGAACAGCACCTGCAAGGATGTTTACGCCGACGACACCCAGACCAGCGCCAACGGAATGCCAGGACCTCTTCCGCTCACCTCTACTCTGGCTTTCCAGATCAGTCCGGGATCAGGTAGGAGGGTGACCTCCTTCAGCACACCGACGGCGTCGATCAATCTCCTGCAAGACTGGTTGTATCCAACCGGAATCTACTCGGGATACGTCGAGATCACCTACACGTCGATAACTCAAGTATCGACGGTGATAACGGTTGACTACAACGGGACACCGTGGCCCCTCAATTCCATCAGCTTCGGCCCTGGATCAGAAGGAGCGACGGCGGTGATCCCACTCTCTTCAGCTCTCGTAGGTAGCATCAACCAGCTAGGTATGCTCCAGTACCTGAATCTGACTGGCGCCTTCGCGGGAACTTCCCCCGGGATCTCGATTGACTTCGGGGCTACTGCGTTCGGAACCGCCAATATCTCCGAGGTCGACCTGGTCCTCCTTCCTCGCCTGGTGTACGATTTCTCAGTCACCGGGGATGGTTCTAGACTTACCGCGGGGGATACCACTCTCGGAATCAATTGGAACCGTGCTCCGAGCTCGCCGGTCTCGCTCTCCTCTCCATACCCCTGGGATTCGAACAAGCTTCTCCTTGAGCATGGGGCAACTGCTCTCTTGGCCAGCCTAGTTATACCCACGCCGAACCCAGGCGCGTCTGCCACTTCTGCAATATTGCCGGATTCGTCTAGCAATGCATACTTGTTCCGGTGGGCAGCCTTTCCCGTCGCAGGTCGAGGAGGCATCCCGGTTCCCGACGCCCGCGCCCTCGCGTACTATGCAATAGGTGGCGGGGCTACCAACGCGACGGTCAACGCCCTCAATGACCTCGGCAGCAGCAACCGTATCCTGTGGGGGTACGTGCAATCGTGGGACTCTGCACACGGAATCTCGACGTATGGGGTGACATCCACGACCGACCCCGGTCCGGGCGTGGCTTTCCTGCTCCTCGTTTCGGTCAACGTCACTGCGGCTACGCTGCCATCCGGGGTGTTCCTCGGTTCATACAACGCAAAGATCGTCCCGCCGCTCACTGGGGTGGCGACCGCCTCGTTCTCGTTCTCCCTTACTCCGTATCCGCAGGGCCTCACCAACGCCTCGCCCGACCGTGCTCCGACGACCAGTTTCCCGGAATACGCGGCGGGACTCTCAATCGGAAGCTTGTCCTACACCGTCGACGGAGTCCCTTCGACGGCGACGGCCCACATCGGTCAGACGCTTGGCGTGCAGGTCCCCATTCGGAACACAGGCACGGCCCCGGTGGTAAACCTCTCGGCCACGATGGCCTACCAGTCGCCCTCGGGAGGAAGCATCGTGGTGTCGACCCTCCCCCTCACGAACGAGAGCATTCCGTCGAACGGGACGTTCACGATCGATCTCGCATGGAATCTCTCCGAGTCTGTGATCGGCGCCAACGGCGCGTTCTCGGCCACGCTCGCCTTCGCGCTCGTGTGGAACGGAGGATCATCGATCGGGGATGGAGGCTCGGCTGGAACCACGGCGCCGATCGGGATCCTGCCCTCCTACGTCCGGATCCTTACGTTCCAGGCGTATCCATCGACGCTCCGGGTCGACTCGAACTACACCAGCGTCGGCACCATTTCGTTCAACGGCTCCGGAAGAGCACTCATCGAACTGATCGCGACCCCCGCCGGCGGGGCTGGGTTCGTCCTAGCGGAGACGAACGCCTCGGCGGGAACGTTCAACCTCACACTTTCCTCGTCGCGATTGGTTGCGGGAGTCGTCTACACCCTTTCGATCGAGGCCACGTACAACACGGCTTCCGCTCCGGTGTACGGAGCGGCGGGCACCGTCTCCTTGGGCTCGGAGGCGTCGTCCGCATCTTCGTTCACCCTCTGGCTCGGGATCGCCATCGGAGTCGCGATCATCGTCGCGGTGCTGTTGCTGGTCCTGCTCCTGCGCCGGGGCCGGACGTCGGAAACGCGGGAGTGCGGAGAGTGCGGAACGCTGGTCGCGGCGGGAGAACAGACCTGCCCGCGGTGCGGCACTTGGTTCGAGACCAAGCCGGTCCCCTGCCCCAGCTGCGGAGCGGCGATCCCAGCCGACGTCGGGATCTGCCCCGAGTGCGCGACCGAGGCTCCGGACCGTCCCACCGTGGTCCAGGCGAGCGAAGGAGAGCGGCAAGCCTACGAGGAGTTCGTCAGTCACTACCGCGCCGCCGCGGCGGGGGAGCTCGGGGAGGATTACCCCGAGGCGGAGTTCTGGGCATGGTGGAAGCTGCAGCCGTCGTACTACAGCTTCCGCGCGTGGAGGAAGCGGGAGGAACGGGACTCCCACCCCGTCGATCCACCGGTCGAGCCCGAGCCCTCGGACGAGGAGCTTTTCTGAGGTCGGCCGTGCGACATCTTTAACGTGCGTCCGTCATGGATGCTCGACTTTCGCATGCCGGGGAATCTGGAGCGGGGACGCCAGAAGATCGAATGGGCCCGGACGCACATGGCCGTCCTCGAAGGGATCCGCCGACGCTTCGAAGTCGAGAAGCCGTTCCAGGGGCTCACGCTCTCCGCCGTCCTCCACGTCGAGGCGAAGACCGCCGCACTCGCGCTCGCCTTCCAGGCCGGGGGCGCCGAGGTCCACCTCGCCGCCGGAAACCCCCTCTCCACCGATGACGACCCCGTGGCGGCGTTGGTCGATGCGGGGATCGATACCCACGCCGTGAAGGGTGAGTCGATCGCGGAGTACAACGCGGGGATCGCGGCGATGCTGGAAGCTGACCCCGATATCATCGTCGACGATGGGGCCGATCTGGTCGCGCTGGTTCACACGAAGCGGAAGGACGCCGGGCGCGTTCGGGGTTCGACCGAGGAGACCACGACCGGGATCACGCGCCTGCGCGCGCTCGAGAAGTCCGGCAAGCTCCTCTTCCCGGCGATCGACGTCAACGACGCCGAGATGAAGCATCTCTTCGACAATCGGTACGGAACGGGCCAATCCACGATCGATGGCATCCTCAGCGCGACGAACCTCCTCATCGCGGGGCGAGTCGCGGTCGTCGCCGGATACGGTTGGTGCGGCAAGGGGATCGCCGCGCGGCTCCGCGGCATGGGGGCCGACGTCATCGTGACCGAGATCGACCCGGTCCGGGCGCTCGAAGCGCGGATGGACGGCTTCCGCGTGCAGCGCATGTTGGATGCCGCGACGCACGCCGATATGATCGTGACCGTGACGGGCAGCACGGGCATCGTGGGGACCGAGCACTTCCGGGTGATCAAGGATGGATGCATCCTCGCCAACTCCGGCCACTTCGACGTCGAGGTCTCCCGGACCGATCTGGAGGGAGTCGCTATCTCCCACCGCCCCGTGCGCCCGCACGTGGAGGAGTACGCATTCGCGGACGGACGGAAGGTCTACCTCCTCGGGGAAGGACGCCTGGTCAACCTCGCGGCCGGCCAGGGCCACCCGGTCGAGATCATGGACCTTTCCTTCGCCCTGCAGGCGCTGAGCGCCGAGCACATCGCGAAGCACGGCCGCTCGATGAGCCGCAAGGTGCACGCGGTGCCCACCGAACTGGACCGAGAGGTGGCACGCGCCGCCCTCGCGCCGTTCGGCATCCAGATCGATGAGCGCACGGACGCGCAACGGGACTACGCCGCAAGTTGGGAACTAGGAACATGACACCAGAAGCGAAAACGCCCGAGGAGCTGCGCTACACGAAGACCCACGAGTGGGTTCGGATCGAAGGCGATCAGGCAACGATCGGCATCACCGACCACGCCCAGGGCGAGCTCACCGACATCGTGTACGTGGATCTTCCCGCGGTCGGTAAGCCGGTAAGGGCCGGAGCCTCCGCGCTCGTCCTCGAGTCCGTCAAGACCGTCGCCGACATCTATGCCCCGGGGGACGGACGGATCAGCGCCGTGAACACGGCCTTGAAGACCGACCCGGGCCTGATCAACAAGGACCCGTACGGCCAGGGGTGGATTCTCCGCATCCAGCTCGACCGCCCGATCCCGCCCGAAGCGCTCCTCGACGCGGCCGCCTACCGCGCGCTCGCCGCGTCGCACGCCTAGCGGCGGATCACTTGCCCTCGAATTTGGGGGGGCGCCGCTCCAGGAACGCACGCATCCCTTCGGTGCGGTCGCGCGTGCCGAACGTGTGGCCGGCCGATTGGCCCTCGAGGTAGAGGGCCGCGGAGAGCGGTGCGTCCATGCCATCGTCGATCACTCGTTTGATCCAACGCACCCCGAGCGGTGCGCGGCTCGCGATCGTCTCGGCGAGCTTCTGGGTCTCCTCCCGGGCCGTGTCCGCGGGATAGACCTGCGCGACGAAGCCGAGGCGAAGGGCTTCCTCCGCCCCCACGGGAATCCCCGTGTAGATCAGCCACTTGGTCTTCGCCCTGCCGATGAGACGGGTGAGTCGCGAGGCTCCCCCCATGCCGGGGTGGATCCCGACCGTCACCTCGGGAAGCCCAAGCTGGGCACCTTGCGCCGCGACGATGAAGTCGGCTGCCAGCGCGAGCTCGAGACCCCCCCCGAGCGCGTATCCCTCGACCAGCGCGATCACGGGCCCCGGGAACGCTTCGACACGGCGCGCGGCGCGCTGACCGATGTAGCCGAACTCGACGCCCTCGGAGAGGCTCTTGCGCTCCATCTCGGCGATGTCCGCACCGGCCGCGAACACTGGGGAGGAGCCGGCGAGGACGACCGCCCGGACCTTCGGATCGGACTCGAGGCCGTGGAACGCACGTTCGATCTGCTCCAGGAGATCGGAGTTGAGGGAGTTGAGCACCTCCGGTCGGTCGAGCAGGACCCATGCGACCGGACCACGATGTTCGACCCGTACGTAGCGCATCGGCCAGCGAGTATCGCCCGCCGCGGCCCGCCGTCGCAGTTCCGCAGAGATCGGGAAGGCGTCGCCCCACCGCTTTGCATACTGCTCGACCAGGCGCAGTCCCTCGGGGATGCCGATCGACGAGAGCTGGGCGAACGGTCCCCAGGCCCGACGCAGTCCGACCGTCGCGCCTCGATCGGTCGCCTCGGGCGTGGCGACGGCCTCCTCGACGAGCCGGGTCGCGATCCCTATCGTCAGGCCGAGGAAGCGCTCGCGTGCTGCGGTCTTGTGCTGAGGCTCGACCGCCGTCTCCTTCCACGCCCAGGGCGTGCCCGAGCGGAGCTGCTCCTCGAGGCGACGGGACGGCGCGTAGGCCGCTCCGAAGGCGGCGTGCAGCGACTCTTGCGAATGCGCCGCGATCGGGATCCCGGTCACGTTCATCAGCTCGAAAGGGCCGAGGGTGGCCCCGAACAGCTCGCGCCCGACCTCTTCGATCGTCGCGAGGCTCGCCACGCCCTCTTCCGCGAGACGCGCGGCCTCGTTCAGGTACGGGACGAAGTAGCGGTTGACCGCGAAGCCGGCTCGGTCCGCGACGCGGATCGGCACCTTGCGCGTGAGGTAGGCGAACTGCTCGAGCGCGTCCAGGACCCCGGGGTCGGTGGACTCCCCACCGATCACCTCGAGGAGCTTGTTGATTGCGGCGGGGAAGAAGAAGTGCAGGCCCGCGAAGCGCTCCGGGTGCGGGGAGCCCCGGGAGAGCTCGGTCACGGAGAGCGAGGAGGTGTTCGTCGCGACGAGCGCCTGGGCCGTTACGAGCGGACCGAGCTCGCCGAGGAGCTTCGCCTTGACCCCTCGGTCCTCGAACACGGCCTCGATCACGAGGGCGGCCCCGTCGACCGCGGCACGAAGATCGGTCGTGAACGAGATGCGGCCGAGGATCTCCTCGCGCCGGGCCGGCGTTAGCTTCTTGCGTTGGATCGCGCCCGCGAGCATCTTCTCGATGAGGCCGCGGCCGCGCTCGAGCATCGGCGCATCGACGTCCCGAACCCGGACCGTGAAACCGGATTGGGCGCACGTTTGCGCGATCCCGCTGCCCATGTTGCCGGCGCCGATGACGGCGATCACCGCGGGCGGTCGGACCGATGGGATCTCCATGAACGAAGGTGCCTCTGGCCCGCGTCAGGAATGGGGTGTATTTACAGTTCGGGCCGTCTCGCCTCGGAAGGAGCTCGGGGCCCGGCATCGGCGCCGAGGGCCGCACCTCCGGTGGGTATCGGGGGTCGGGCCGCGCGTCCTCCACAAGTTAAGGGGGGCGGCGCTCCGGGGGTACGATGGCCACCTTAGAGGACGAGCGGGCAGCGGACGCCGCGCTCGAGACCGAAGCGCAGCTCGTCTTGACGCTGGGGGGATACGCGCTCGAGCTCGCCGGTGCCCGGCTCGTCACGAACGAGCACGTAGCCGTCCCCCGGTTCAACTTCGTGCAGGAGCTCGGCATCGCACGGGAGCGCCAGACGGCGTTCTTCGAGCGCGCGCTGGATCACTACTTCCAGCGCGCCCTCCGTCCGACCTTCCGCGTCCCCGTTCCCGTCCCCGCGTACCTGGACACCAACCTGCGCCGGCTCGGGTTCCAAGCCCGGCCCGAGCCCCTGACGGTCCTCGTGGGGGAGCCCCGGGCAACGCGCGCGAGTCGAGGACCGACCCGGGTGCGGATCGCGAAGGAGTCCGAACTCGACCGGGTGGCCGCGTTCTGGACCTCCGAGCGAGAGCGACCCGAGTTCGCCGCGGCCCTATCGGTCGCGATCCACCACCCGAACCCGCACGAGCGCCTGGTTCCGGTCCTGGCCGAGCTCTCCGGCGCGCCGGTCGGCGCCGCCCTCCTCTATCGCTACCGGAACATGGCCGGGATCTTCGGGGTCACGACGCAGCCCGAGGCACGGGGACGTGGCGTGGCCAGCGATCTCACCGGCTGGGTCGTGGCGGAGGAAATCGCCGGGCCTGGCTGCCCGTACTTCGTCCTCGCCGATTCCGCCCGACTGGAAGAGCGGCTCGTGACCCTCGGTTTCCATCCCGTTCGCACCTTCCGCGAGTACGAGCTCGCGTCGGAGATCTCCCTCGCATTGCCCTCCCCCGGGGCTCCCGGAACTCCTCGATGGAGGCCCCCGCGTGCTCCGCCAACGGTCACTCGTTCGGACGGCGCAGGCTCTCGAGCTTGAGTCGCTGCTCGAGCGAGGCGATCGTACGGATGGTCGGGATCACCGTGTCCGCGTTGAGGGAGATCGAGTCGATCCCCTGACGGACCAGGAACTCGGCGAACTCGGGGTAGACGCTCGGGCCCTGCCCGCAGATCCCCACGGTCCGACCCTCGGCGTGGGCCCCCTCGATCAGGAGCTCGATCGCGCGCAGCACCGCCGGGTCGCGCTCGTCGAAGTATCCCATCCGGCCCAGCGTCTCCGAATCGCGGTCGGCCCCGAGCACGAGTTGAGTAAGGTCGTTCGAGCCGATGGAGAACCCATCGCAATGCTTGGAGAACTCGCGAGCGAGGAGGACGGTGGACGGGACCTCCGCCATCAGATAGAGCTGGAAGTCCCGGGACCGCCGCAGGCCGGCCTCGCGCATCATCGTCGCGATCTCTTCGAGCTCCCAGGTGTTCCGGACGAACGGCAGCATCACATGGGCGTTCTTCAAACCCATCTCGGTCCGGATGCGATGGATCGCCTCGAGCTCGCACAGGAACGCCGGTCGGTAGACCGGCGAGATGTACCGAGAGCAGCCGCGCCAGCCGATCATCGGGTTCTCTTCGACCGGTTCGTAGGCCTCTCCGCCGGGCATCCCGCGGTACTCGTTCGTCTTGAAGTCGGAGGTCCGGATGATCACCGGGCGCGGGTAGAACGCCTGGCAGACCTTGGCGAGCCCGTCGGCGAGCCGGCGGACGAGCTCCTCCTTGCGGCCCTCCTTCAGGAGCTTGAGCGGGTGCTCGCGAACGTGGGCCGTGAAGATGAACTCGATGCGCAACAGGCCGACGCCATTCACCGGGAGCTGAGCGTACTCCGCCGCCTTTTCCGGTACGCCGACGTTCACGTAGATCTTCGTGGCGGTGACGGGAGAGGCGTGTCCTCCCATGCCCAGCACGCTCGCCGCCGGTGTCGGAGCCGGGGCGGCGCGCCGCCCGCGGTAGACCTGACCGGTCTTTCCGTCCACCGTGACCTCGGTCCCGTCGACGATCGTGTGGGTCGCGGTCCGCGTCCCGACGACGCACGGGACACCGAGCTCGCGCGAGACGATGGCTGCGTGACAGGTCATCCCGCCCTCGTCCGTGACGATCGCGGCCGCATGGGCCATCGCGGGCACCATGTCCGGCGTCGTCATCGACGTGACGAGCACCTCACCGGGGCGTAGCTTCTCCATGTCGGCCGCGCCCTGGAGGATCCGCGCGACGCCGCTCGCGACCCCGGGGCTCGCTCCGAATCCGCGCAGGATCGCGGCCTCGGGCTCGGGTGCGGCCTCGATCGGAGCGGCTTGCGCCTGGCCGGGGGAGGGAGCCTTTGCGGCTCCCGCGCTCCGGGCCTCCTTGTTCGGTATCGTGGTCACGGGACGGGCTTGGACAATATAGAGAGCGTGGGCGTCGGCGCACCACTCCACATCCATCGGCCGCCGATAGTGCGACTCGATGACGCGGGCGAGCGACGCGAGCCGGAGGATCCGCTCGTCCGAGAGCTTTTGCACGTTCTGCTCGGCGGCCGGGATCGCCTCGTGCCGGTTCCCGCCCCCCTCCGCGCGGACGATGCGCACGCGCTGTTCGGAGATCAGTTTCTGGACCACCTGCTGGCTGATGCCGTCGATGACGTAGTGGTCGGGCGTGACCTCGCCGCCGACGATCGCTTCCCCGAGGCCCCAGCCGGCCTCGATGATCATGTGGTTCTCACCGGTGTTCGGGTCCCGGGTGAACAGGATCCCGCTGACAGTGGATTCGACCATCTTCTGGATGAGCACCGCGAGCTTCACGTCGGCGTGCTCGAAGCCCTTCCGACCGCGGTAGGAGATGACACGCGGGGTGAAGACCGAGCTCCAGCAGCGGCGGATCGCATCCAGGATCGCTTCCGTACCCCCCACGTTGAGATACGTGTCCTGGAGTCCGGCGAACGACGCGCCTTCGAGATCCTCCGCGGTGGCGCTCGAGCGGACGGCAGAGAAGCGCACGAGGTGCTCGCGGGCGAACGACTCGTACGCCTCCACGATCTCCCGGCGGAGTTCCGGGGGGAACTCGGTCCGGTCGAACGCCGCGCGGATGCGTTGGGATGCGGTCTCCACGCTGTCCGACTTCGACACGTCGAGCTGACCGAGCGCCGTCGCGATCTCCTTGCGCAAGGTCGGGATCGCCACGAAGCTGGAGTACGCGTCGGTCGTCACCACGAACCCCGGGGGTACCGGAAGCCCTTCGCGGACCACCTCCCCGAGCTTGCTCGCTTTGCCCCCGACGAGCGCGTGGTCGCGCTCGGAGACGTCCGCGAGCGCGACGATGTTCCTCATACATCCTCCGTGGGGTCGGCCCGTACGAACTGGAAGGCGACGAGGTCGTCCTGCGGGGAATACGGGTGCACGACGTGCTGATCGATCAAGCTCCAGTGGGCGCGACCGCCGATGCGATTCACCAGATCCTCCGCGCGCACGTCCGCGCCTTCGCGGGCCGTCACTTCGTAGTAGTGTACGACTCCGCCGGGACGGACGATCGTTCCTACCGAGGGTAGATACTTAATCCCTTCGTGAGGGAGATTCAGGATGGCGCGATCGACGGGTCTCGCCGAGGAGAGAAAGGCGGCTACGTCGGCTTCGATGGGCTCCACTCGATCGGCGTAGGGGTAGCGCGAGAGGGTTGAGCGCAAGAGCGCGATCGCGGCGGGGTTGGAATCGACGGCCGTGATCCGACGCGCGCGGCCGTCTCGGGCGAGCGTGACGGCGAACGGTCCGATGCCGCAGCACAGGTCGTCCACCTCCTCGCCTGCTTCGACATCCTCCGCTACGCGCGCGTGCTCGCGGGCGAGGCGGGGAGAGAAGTAGGCCCGTTCCAGATCGATGTCGAAGGCGATCCCGTTCTCCCGATGGATCGTCCGGAAATCCCCCGCGCCGGCAAGCGGGACCAGCCGTCGACGCCGCTCCGTCCCGTGGACCCCGTGGTCCGCCCCGACGATCCGAGCCCCGGGAACGAATCGCAAGAGCGCCTCTCCGATGTCGGGGCCCCACCTCTCCAATTCGGGAGGAATGCGGATCAGCACGACATCTCCGACGATATCGAACGAGCGAGGCAGGAGCTCCCGCTCGGTCGCAGGCAGCTGGACGAGGTCGCGGTATTCGCGCGCGTGAGGCACCGTGAACGGCTCGAACTCTCTCTCGCTCGCCTCGCCGAACCCCGAGGGGATCTCGGCGCCCTCGACGACCGGTAGAACGATCCACTCCCCGTCGCGCAGAATGCGCAGATCCATGCGCAACGCCCCGAGACGCATGAGCTCGAGGCGCGCCTGCTCGCCGTGGATGCGAGGGACGACGAGCGCCCGGCTCTTCATTCAGGTCGACCGTCCGGCCCGTCGAAGAGCAGCGGCAACACTTCGCGGCCGGCGAGGGTGCCCAGGGCGCCTCGAGCCGCGCTCGCCTCACCGAACTTCGGTCGCTCAGGTCCTCCCGGAGCGGGGGTGATCCCGGCCCCGAAGAGGAGCAACGGCACCGGGTCGTCCGAGTGGCCCTTCAGAACGACGGGAGTCGCATGATCCGCCGTGACAGCGATCCGAACGTGCCGTAGATCGAGCCCGTCGAGGAAGGGCCCGAAGAACGATCGATCGATCGCCTCGATGATCTCCTGCTTGAGCCGACCGTCTCCGTCGTGGCCGGGCTCGTCGGGACCCTTGAGGTGCACGTACACGAAGGGGAATGCGTCGAGGGCGGCCCGCGTCGCGGCCGCACGCTCTCGGTACCCCTCGTCCCGGTCGAGCCCCATCGGTCCGAGGTACCGATCTTCGAGGTGGAGGACGCGTGCGATCCCCCGCTCCACTGGCATCTCCGTGACGGCAGCTCCCGCTCGGCCGTACTTCGCGGAGAACGTCGGCGGCGGAGTCGATGCGAGGGACCCTGCGTTCCGCACGAGGAGACCGTTGGCGACCTTGGCCCCGGCTCGGGCGCGTCGCGTGTTGACCGGATCGTCGGCGAGCGCCGCTCGGGCACGTTCCAGGAACAGATTCGTCGCGCGAGCCGTTCGCACCGCTTCGGGGGACCCGTCGAGGGGCTCGACGCTCGGCACATGAAGGTCGGTGGCCTTTCGCGCCTGGCCCATGCCCCCAATCTTCTCGTAGAAGGGATCCGCGTTGGAGACATCGGCCGAGAGGGGACCGACGCGGGTCGATCTCAACCAGAGCACTCCCCGGTGCCCGACGGTCGCGTGAACTTCGGCCCGGATCCCCTCCGTGGCCAACAGGTCCCGAGCGGTGAGCATTCGGGCGAGCTCGATCGCCTCCAGCGTGGCGAGCGACCGGCCGACTCGGGAATCCAGGATCCGCCCGTCCGGGCCGAGGGTTGCAAAGTTCAGGCGGAACGCCACGTCCCCCGGTGCGAGGTCGATGCCGGCCCCTTCGGCCTCGAGGACGCCGCGCCCGGGGGAGTCGCGTACCGGATCGTACCCGAGGAGCGCGAAGACCCCCGCGTCGGACTCGGGTGCGATCCCGGGACCGAGCACCACGACCTGGCCCAGCTGGCCGATCGTGCACGCGTGATCGAGCTGCGGCGTGAACGCCGACTCGGTCGGAGTACGACCGCCGTTCTCGGGAATCGGGCGGTCGGCAAGGCCGTCCAGGATCACGAGCGCGTAGCGGATGGAGGAAATCCGTGCGAGGGGATCTGCTTCCTGCATCGTCTTAATAAACGCACGGCGGACTATCGTGCCGTTCCGTGCAGCCGGGTCGCGCCGTTAAGAGTTTCCTGAGAACCCGTCTGGGGTTCATCCTCCTCATTCTCCTCGCAATCGCCGTCGTCGTCGTCACGTACACGTACATCGGCGGCCCGCTGCTCGCCATCGTTGCGATGCTCGTCTTCGGGCTCGGTCTCCCGATCTGGGTCGGAACGAGCCGCCCCCGCACCCTCGCGATCATGGGAATCGTGATCCTCGTCGTGAGCGCCCCGATCATCACGGTCATCGAGACCGGCGCGATCCTGACCCCGACCTCGGCCGCATCTTCCTCCACCAACCTACCGCACGGCAACGGAGGAGCCGTCCTCCAGAACGCCGCTGTCTCGCCGTTCGTTTCGGCCTCCGGCTCGACGTTCACCTGGAACGTATCGCTCTACCCGAAGTACCTCCCGCCTCAATCGAGCCGTGCGTTGTGGCTCGATCTGTTCATCAGTACCTGTCCCGGTGCGACCGGGACGACCTCCCCGAACTGCGCCGGCGGCTACACCTTCTACCTCTTGAACCGCACGCTGCCCGGCGGTCTCACGAACGGCACGGTCGAATCCTTCACGGACCAGCTCAACGGGACCAACATCTGGTCCTGGCAGATGGCGGTCGCATTCCACAACGTCACGACCGGGAATCTGACCTGGACGTTCCTGATCGGGGACCCGACGTACAACGGGATCGAGGGACCCATCACGGGGAACTACTGGAGCACCTACGGCCTCCTCATCGGAACGATCTACGAGGCCGTGCTGTTCTACCTTGGGCTCGTTTTCTTCATCGCGCTGCTCATCTACATGGTCTTCAAGAACCGCAAGCGCAAGCGCCTGGATCAGGCCGCGCGCGCGAACCCGCCGCCTCCCATCGATGCCGACGCCTCGGCCGCTGCGTCCCCCTCGGCACCCGCGCCCGCCCTTCCTCCCCCGGCGCTGACTCCGGTCGCCGAGGCGGCCTGCCCCAACTGTGCGGCGGTCGTCTACCCGGGAGAGAAGGTCTGCTGGAAGTGCGGAACGAAGCTCACGTCGCCCCCACCCTCGGGCGGATCTCCCCTTCCGTCCGCTCCAAAGGGCTAGACGAAACGGCGAACGCCGGCTCCGGGGAGCGGACTGGGTGGTTGGAGCCGGCCCGATCTCGACTCTACGAGAGCGTCGTGTAGATCGAATCGTACCAGGTACCCTGACCGGTCGCGTACAGGATGTTCCCGCCGGGCTGCCCGTGCGCCGAACCGGTGTCGATCCACAGCGTCATCGCAAGGGTCAATGCATTGTCCGTCGAGTATCCCGGACCTGCGGTCCATCCCGTGCTCGATCCGGCCTGGGGACCGGGAGCGTACGCCACGAGATGATTGGATGCGTCGATGAACGTGAAGTTCCAACTCGTGGTCGAGACGGTGAGGCCGCTTGCGTTTTGCACGTAGAGGCTGAATGAGGAGGGCGCCACACCGTGGTCCGCGGTCTGGATCTGGACCGCCCAGCAGTAGTCGCCTGCCGCGCAGCCGATTTGCCCGACGGCCGGCTGATGCACGGTCGAAGTGCCGAACGCGAAGTTAGACTGTAACGGCGTACCCGAGTGTCCGAGGAGCGGAATCAGGAGCGTGTAGAGCACCCCAGCGATGATCACGGTAATCGCGACCAGGAGGATCGTGGCGATGATCGGGGAGACTCCACGCCGGCCGCGTCGCAACCGCCTTCGACGGATCCGTGGGTTCATGACTTCCTACTTCCGAGCAAACCGGGGCTCTTCGGCACCGGACGACCCCCTCCCGCATTTGAAGCTTGAGCCCGAGTGGTCGGCCCATATGGGACGCCGTCATGCGAACGAGTCGGTCGGTACCACGTCCGGTGCGGCCCGGAGGCCGTGAACCGCGAGACGGTTATACACGCGGAGAACGGAGAAGTTGCCCGTTCGACCGGGCATGTAATCCGTTTGACACGTCAGAGGCGGCGCGATCGGACCTAGTAGGCTCGTTACTGAGGCAGCGCGCGACGCATGTTTAAGTAGCTGAAAATGTGTTCATTTGGCGCAGTCGTGTTCGACAACGTTTCAAAGCGGGGAAACGGTCGCTCTCGCGAGCGGACGTCTCCCCCGAAGGACCCGGAGGAAGCGCGCATCGCCCTACGGTGCAACCGCAAGGAGCTCGAGCTGCTCGACTCGTTCGTCGCGGACGGCGAGTTCGAGAGCCGCTCGGAGCTCGTGCGGGGGGCGCTGCACGCCTTTCTTCGCGCCCGAGCGCTGTCGGCCGCACCGACCCCCCGCGTGGATTCGGAGGGCCTCATGGAGGTCCCCGTCCGCCTGCGCCCCGACGAGGTAGCGACCTGGGAAGCATACGCCAAAACCATCGCCAATGGCCGACCCGTGGCGGATCTCTTAGCCGAGGCCGTCCGCCACTACGAGCACAAGCACGAACTGGTCGACCTCGCGAAGCACGGGCGGGAGCGGGTTCGAGACGCCGTGGACAGCCGAGCCAAGGTGCATGCGCTCGGCGAGAGCGGCCGCGACCTCGAACGGAAGGGGATGGTCGGTCGGTAAGACGTGGTCAGCGGGGTTCGAGCGCGATGCAGAACAGGGGTGGGGGCGACGTACGAGACGGAGCAGCGAGCAATCGACGAGCATAACCCGGCGCTGGGGAACGGCGCCGTGGACACGAGCGACGGTCCGGAGGGCTGGCGGTTGGGCCACGACATCCGGTTCGTCCTGGTCGCGGTCGGCGGGGGCGGAGTTCGGATCGGGCGCGAGGTCGCCCGACGCAGGATCCGGCACCTGGAGACCGTCGCCATCAACTGCGATCCCAAGGTCCAAGGGTTCGACGAGTTCGACCGTCGGATCTATCTAGGCCCCGAAACCGGCGAAGAGATCGACACGGGAGGTTCGGCGTTCATCGGCGGCGTCCTCGCGCGCGCGGCGGAGCCCGCGCTCGAACGTCTGTTCGATGGCGCGACGTTCGTGGTCATCCTCGGCAGCCTTGGAGGCGGTGCCGGGAGCGGCGCGCTCCCCCACGTCCTCGAGGTCGCCAGCCGGCACGGGCACCTCGTCAGCACGTTCGTCGTCAAGCCGTTCCGCTGCGAGGGCGAGCGCCGGGCGCTCGCCGAGCGCGCGGTCGGCCGTCTCCAGATGGTCCAGTCGTTCGTGGAGAAGCAGAACCGCGGACGCGCGACCCTCAAGGTCCTGGACAATGAATCGCTCGTCCACACCTTCGGGCCCGTCGCGTTCACCAAGGTCGCCGGCTACTGGGCCGATGTGGTCTCCGAACACATCCAGTCCTCAATCATCGGCGAATTCGAATCCGCGATCACCGCGAACTGGACGTCGTCGGCCGTGGTGCCGTCCGAGCTCTCGAGCCCCGTGGTCCGTTCGACCGACCCGACCCCGACCGGGGTGACCCCTCCGTCGCTCCCCAGCCCTCTTCCCGCGGCGGATGCGTCGCCTCTCGAGGCCGGCCTCACGATCGAGATCGTCACCGAGATGCGTCCGCGGGAGCTCCGCTAGGGCACTCTACCGCTCCGCCCGGTCGCCGGCCGGTTGACACCCCGGCCGGCGACCACAACCTTATAATCGGCACTGCATCGAAGTCGCGCGATGGACGGCAAGCTCCTGACCCTCATCCTGCTCATCCTCGTGCCCGCCGCCCTCATCGGGGTGACAATCGTCTACTTCGGCTCGAACCCGCTATCGATCGTCGGACTGTTCGTCGTGATGATCGCGGGATCGTTCTACCTGCTCTCCTACACCGAGGCATTCGTCTCGGAGTAGTTCGCCCCTACCGGTACATCTCCGGCGATATCGGAGGCTTCGTTCCCTCTTCGCCTTGGCCCGCATGACCCTTCATCGCGGCGCGCAGAGCCTTCTCGATCCCCTCGGCCTGTGCCCGGAGCGGCCCGGTGTCGATGTGGATCTCGGGGAGGATCCGATCGACCGCTTCGATCAGCGTCGCTCCCGCCCGGTGGTCCGGGTACCCCTCACCGGCGCGGGCACTGACCAGCAGCACCGCGACCGGCAGCGGGCCCCCGATCCCCTGGACCAGGAGCGAGCCCGATACGCCTCCGATGATCCCCTCTTCGAGGGGAAGCACGCCGCTGGGCGCGAACGCGCGCAGGATGCCCGCATCGGGTCGCGAGATCGCGGCCCAGACCGTCTCCTCCGGCGGTTCCGTATCCTCGTCGGTATCGCCCTCCGGATGCGGGATGACCCCCTCGAGGCCGAGGATCCAACGGGCCTTCCGCTCCGCGGCACCCTCCATGATCGTGCTGGCGAGCGCGGTGGCCTGAGAAGGAGTGGGCGGAAACTCCGAGACGACGACGGCGAAGTCCTTGCGCCCGTACACACGGATCGGGGGATGGACCTGTCCGCCCTGGACGACCGCGATCGGCATCATATCCGGAGCTTCGAAGCGGCCGATCCGAGGAAGCTTGAGGGTGCGGATCATGTACAGCGCCGCGACCGTGGTCGCGAGGCCCGCGCTCGGGAAGCAGGAGATCACCACAGCTCCCGGCTGGAGCGGGGAGTTCGGTTCGTCGGTCCAGCGGAAGACCATGGAGAACCTCGTCTCCCACCAGCGACTGTGGGGATTTAGACCTGACCCCTGCCGCCGACGGTCGATCCGCCCTCGGCCGCTACCAGATCGCGACGCGACGATCGTCCGGGCGGCGCATCGGGGCGCCCGGGGCGACCCCGAAGGCGGTCCAGAACTCCGGGAGGTTCGAGACGGGTCCGATGGCACGGAACCGACCGGGGGAGTGGGGATCGATGGTGAGACGCCGACGGAGCTCCGCCTCGCGCACGTTCGAGCGCCAGATCTGCGCGTAGGCGATGAAGAATCGCTGGGACGGCGTCAGGCCGTCGATCTTCACATCGGGGGTGCGCCCATCGGCAAGGCGTCGTTGCAGGGCCTCGTAGGCGATGCCCACCCCTCCGAGGTCGGCGATGTTCTCCCCGGCGGTCAGCTCTCCGTTGACGTGGGTGCCCGGAAGCGGCTCGAACTCACCGTACTGGTCGATGATCCGCTGGGCCCGGTGCTGGAACTCGGCCGAATCAGCCGCATCCCACCAATCCCGCATGTTCCCGTCGGCGTCGTACTTGCGGCCCTGGTCGTCGTAGCCGTGCGTGATCTCGTGCCCGATGACCACGCCGATGCCTCCGTAGTTCACGGCATCGTCCATCGCCGGGTCGAAGAACGGGGGCTGGAGGATGCCGGCCGGGAAGACGATCTCGTTGAGCGTGGGGTCGAAGTAGGCGTTGACGGTCGGCGGCGTCATCTGCCACTCGCTCCGGTCCACCGGCATGCCCACCCGAACAATCATCCGCTGGATCTCAAAGGCCGCCGCGCGCCGGATGTTTCCCACGTAGTCCCGGCGGGAGATCCGCACGCGGGAGTAATCCCGAAAGCGCTCGGGGTGGCCGATCTTCGTGGTGAACCGATCGAACTTGGTGCGGGCGCGCCGGCGGGTCTCTTCGGTCATCCAGGGGACGCGTTCGAGGCGCTCGCGGAACACCTCCCGCAGGTCCTTCACGAGATCGGCCATCCGCTGCCGTGCGGTGGGCGGGAAGTACCGTTGCACGTAGACCCGGCCGAGCGCCTCGCCGAGGCCGTCGTCGACCACCATCGCCGCTCTCTTCCAGTCGGGCTCGGGCTGTTCTTGGCCGAGGAGGCGACGGTGGAAGAAGTCGAAGTCTTCGGCATCCATGGCCGCGTGCAGGTACGGCGCGCTCGCGTGGAGGAGGTGCCAGCGGAGGTAGACCTTCCACTCGGCGATGGAGTGCGTGCGCAGGGCCCGGTTCACCGCGTCGAAGAACTCCGGCTGACCCACCACCAGGTACGGTGCCTGGCCTGCGCCGCGCATGGACAGGTACTCCTTCCACCGAAGCGACGGGGTTCGTCCGATGAGCTCCTGTGGAGTCGTCCGGTTGTAGTTCTTTTCCGGATCCCGCAGTGCGGTGCGCGACCGGCTCGCTTTCGCGAGCT
Source organism: Thermoplasmata archaeon (assembly GCA_035532555.1). Lineage (NCBI taxonomy): Archaea > Methanobacteriati > Thermoplasmatota > Thermoplasmata > Thermoplasmata archaeon. The sequence continues at coordinate 173,421 of DATKQS010000024.1, forward strand.
CGGTCTCGATGCGAAGAACGGTCCGGGCAGCGGCCGCGGCACGGGCCTTGGGCTCCCCCCACAGGCCGAGCAATTTCGAGATGTGGGCGATGTAGGCTCGCCGCACGGGGGCGAACTCCCTCTTGAGATAGTAGTCGCGATCCGGGAGCGAGAGACCCCCCTGCATGAGATAGAGCGCGTAGATCGAACTGTTCTTCTCGTCGGGCGCGACGGCGGTGCGGAAGAGTCCCGGGATCCCTTGACGGTGGAGTTCCGCGAGCGCCGACACGAGGTCGCGCGTGGAGGAAACGACCCGGATCCGCTCGCTCTCGCGTGCGATCGGTCGGAATGCGAGCTTCTCCCGCTGGGCGGCGTCCATCGCGGAGGCGAAGAAGTCGCCGACCTGCGCGCGCGGCGTGCGGGCCGATCCCCTCCGCCCGCTCGAGGCCTGCTCCAGGATCCCGCGAACCTGTTGGAGGTTCCGCTCGAACAATTCGTCGAATGCGCTCCACCGGGACTTGTCCGCGGGCACGGGGTTCCGATCGAGCCACTGTCCGGTGGCGAACCGGTAGAAGTCCTTGCACGGGTCCGCCGACCGGTCCATGTAGTCTGCGGAAAATCGGGGCACCCGATCATTGGGCGGAGCGGAAGTCGGGGACGAACGTTCCGGCGCTCGGGGCAGGACAGCCGTTGGGGGCGTGCGGGTAGCCATCGTAGCCAACTCCGGGGGACCGTCAGCGGCCCTCCCTTGATGAAGGCTCGCCCGGTACGTTGCGCTCCGAACCCCGCCTCCCGCCGCCCGCGGTTAACCCCAAGTACTGGGCGCCACTCTCAGCGTTCGTGGGGCTCCCGTTCAAAGATATTGTTCACGCGGAGCAGCTCCCCTGGAGCGCGCTCGCGGGCCGGACGGTCGCGGTGGATGGCTACAACGCGATCTACCAGTTCCTCGCGACCGTGCGTCAGGCGGACGGCGAACCGTTCTCCGACTCCCGTGGCCGGCCCACGAGCCACCTGATGGGTGTCTTCTACCGGACGACCGCATTGCTGGGAGAGGGCGTCCGTCCCGTGTGGGTGTTCGATGGCCGGCCCCCGGACCTGAAGGCCGGGACGCTACGGTCGCGCTTCCGCGCAAAGGAACGGGCCGAGGAGCAGCGCCAGGAAGCCCTCGCCGCCGGCGATCTACAGACCGCCCGGCGCAAGGCCGCTCAGACCTCACGCCTTACCCCCACCATGGCCGAAGAAGCGATCGATCTGCTCGGTTCGCTCGGCATCCCGACGGTCCGGGCCCCGAGCGAGGGCGAGGCTCAGGCGGCGCGGATGGCGGCCACCGGGGTGGTCTGGGCCTCCGCCTCCGAGGATTACGACGGTCTCCTGTTCGGTGCGCCTCGGCTCGTCCGGGGGCTCGCCGCGCGTCGCTCGAAGGGGGTCGATGCCGGCGCCCAGTTGATCGACCGGGACCGGCTACTGGCGACGCTGGGAATCGATGGTGACGAACTGATCCTGGTCGGCATCATCGTGGGCACGGACTTCAACGAAGGCGCCGCGGGCTACGGTCCGAAGAAGGCCCTGAGGCTCGTCCAAGAGCACCTCGGGTGGGATGCGACGCTCGCCCGCGTCGGGATCGACCCGAAGGAGGGGGCGGACGTGGGCGAGATCTTCCGCCACCCCGACACGGTCGATATCCCCGTGCCCGAGTTCCGGCCGATCGATGACGCGGCCGTCCTACGCCGGTTGGTAGACGATCACGGCTTCTCGGAGGAACGCGTCCGTTCCGCGATCGACCGTGCGCGGCGCGGCCTTCGCGTCGCACCGCGACCGACGCCTGCGGTGACCGCCCGAGGGCGCCAGACGATGCTCGATGGATTCGAGGGAGCCGCGGTATGACGCCCTTCGAGTGCGTCCCGAACTTTTCCGAGGGGCGCGACGAATCGAAGATACGGCGGATCGCGGACGCCGCCCGGATGGTCCCGGGCGTGGCGGTGCTCGATGTGGAGTGGAACGCGGATCACAACCGGTGCGTCATCACCCTCGTCGGAGAAGGCGAGGGCCTCATGGACGCGGTGATGGGTATGATGACGGTCGCCACCGAGGTGATCGATCTGACGCACCACACCGGAGAGCATCCCCGGATGGGCGCCACGGACGTGGTCCCGTTCGTGCCCCTCGGAGGGGCCACGGTCGAGGAGGCGGTGCGCCTCGCCGAGCGTCTGGGCGAGCGCGTCTGGAAGGAACTAGGGATTCCCGTCTACTTCTACGGTTCGGCGGCCCGACGACCGGAGCGCGCGGATCTTCCCGCGGTCCGCAAGGGCGGGTTCGAGGGGATACGAGAGGAGATCGGCAAGAACCCGGACCGTGCCCCGGACGTCGGGGAGCCCCGGGTCCACCCCACCGCCGGAGCCGTGGCGATCGGAGCTCGGCCGGTCCTGATCGCGTTCAACGCGTACCTCACGACGCCCGACGTCGGCATCGCGAAGAAGATCGCCAAAGCCGTCCGCTCTCGGGACGGCGGGCTGGCAGAGGTCCGTGCGCTGGGATTCGAGATCAAGGAGCGCAATCGCGCGCAGGTCTCCATGAACCTCACGGACTATCGCAAGACCCCGATCCACCGGGCGCTCGAGCAGGTGCGGCGCGAGGCGGAACGTTTCGGTGTGGGCGTCGAGGAGTCGGAGATCGTCGGGGTGGTTCCCGAGGACGCTCTCTTCGACGCGGCGGAGTTCTATCTCCAGTTGAACCGGTTCGATCGCTCCACCATCCTCGAGCGGAAGGTCCGGGCGGTCTCCTCGGACGCGCCGGGTGCGGAATCCCTCGCGTCATTCTCGGCCCGTCTCGCGGCGCGTACGGCGACCCCGGGAGGGGGGAGCGCCTCGGCGGCGGCCGGCGCGTTGGGCGCCGCCCTCGGGGAGATGGTCCTCTCCTATTCGATCCTACCGGCGGCGCCCGATGCCGAGCTCGTGTCCGTCCGGCGGGAGTGCATCACGGCCCGGGCCGACTTCCTGCGCGGGATCGAGGAGGACGCGCGAGCGTACGATGCCGTCCGCGCGGCTCGCAGGTCCCTGAAGGAACATCCGGAGGACCCCGCCCTGAAGGACGCCTACGTCGCGGCGGTACGAGCGGCCGCCCACGTCCCGCTCGAGACCGCTCGCCGCGCCCATGCGATCGCGCAGCGCCTGCATGCGGTGCAACCCCGCACCAAGGCCGCCCTGGCGAGCGACATCGTCACGGCGCTCGCTCTCCTGCGTGCCGCAACGGAGGGAGCCCTCGAGAACGTGACCATCAACCTCATCGACCTGAAGAGCGCCGGGGACGCCACCGGGCCGATCGAAACCGAGGTCGCTCGCTTGCGGCTCCCCGTGTAGGGCATCGGATGACGCTCCCCCGGCCGCTCGTTTGGGTCAACTGCGCCGCCTCCGCCGACGGACGTCTCGCCTTCGACCGTGGAGCGCGCGCGCGCCTATCCGGTCCAGAGGACCTCGCCCGTGTGCAGCGCCTCCGGGCGGAGTCGGACGGCATCGTGATCGGCGTCGGGACCGCGATCGCGGATGATCCGTCCCTGCGCGTCCACTGGGAGCTGTTGGACGGCGCGCCGGGAAGCCCTCCGGCACGCATCGTGCTCGATTCGGCCGGACGCCTTCCGGCGACCTCCCGTCTCCTCGATGGAAGTCTCCCGACGATCATCGCGACGAGCGAGCGGTGCGCGCGACAGTACCCGGCCCACGTTACGACGATCGTTGCGGGCGCCGAGCGCGTGGACCTCGAGCGGCTCTATCCGGAGCTCCACGCGCGGGGCCACCGTCGCCTCCTAGTGGAGGGGGGGGCGCGAGTACTCGCGAGCGCGCTCAAGCCGGGCCTCTTCGACCGGTTCACGATTTACATCGCGCCCTTGATCATCGGCGAGCACGAGGCTCCGCCGGTCGTATCGGGCCCGGCGGCGCGCCGGATGGAGGACGTCCTTCCGCTCGACCTCCTCGCGGTCGATCGTCTCGGGGCCGGCTACGTCGCCTCGTACGGCCCGCCTCGCGCGGCCCCGCCGCTTCCACCGTGAGGGAGGGCACACCCCGTCGCACGCCTTATCCGCTATCGGCGTTCGACCCGCCCGAGGTCCCGCTCATGAAGCTCGTGCACTTTTCGCTCGCCGACCAGTTCCACTTCGGGATGCTGACCGACTCGAACGAGTACATCGATCTCGACACCGCGTGCCGCGATTACTACGGTGTGAACCCGGTCAAGGGCGCCGACCCGAGCCGCTTCCGCGACATGCAGTCGTTCTTCGCAGGCGGCGCGGAGTCGGTCGAGATCACGAAGAAGATCATCGATTACATCGATCGCCGTCGCAAGGCCGGGTGGACCCCGCGGGCCGCGACCGGCGCCCGCTTCCTGTTCAAGCCGGAGGAGGGCGTGAAGCTCCTCGCCCCGGTCGTGCGCGGGGTGAAGATCTATTGTCTCGCGTCCAACTCCAAGAGCCACGTCGCCGAGCAAGGGAAACCGCTCCCGGCCCGGCCGTACGTGTTCACCCGCTTCTTCAATAGCCTGGTCGGCCCCAGCGAGCCGCTCGTCCTGAACCCGGCCGGGACGTTCCCCGACGTCGAGCTCGAGCTCGCCATCGTGATCGGTCAGCGCGGCAAGCACATCTCGGCGTCCGAGGCGATGAACTACGTGGCGGGCTACACGATCGTGCTCGACATGGGCTACCGCGACCTGCAGTACCCGAGCGAGGGCGTCGTCGACTGGGTGATGGGCAAAGGGTTCGACGCAACGATGGCGGTCGGTCCCTGGATCGTCCCGAAGGAAGAGATGGGGAACCCGTACCCGCTCGTCATGGAGCTGAAGGTCGGGGGCGTCGTGCGGCAGGGCGGCGACACCAACGACTACATCTTCCGCATTCCCGAGATCATCGAGCACCTCTCCCGCGGCATCACCCTCGAGCCGGGGGATCTCATCTCCCTCGGCACGCTCGCGGGAAGCCCGGGCTTCGAGTTCGGCAAGGAGAGCCGACGCCTCCAGGCCGGGGATCAGGTCGAGGCCGCGATCGAGCGCATCGGCCGGCTCGTCATCCCGGTGAAGGCGGAAGCTCCGCCTCCCCCCGCAACACCAGGAACAGCGCCGTCGGCGTGAAGAGCTCCTCGGACGCGCCGGGCGTGCCGCGCACGCCCTCCGGGAACGGGTAGTCAACGACCGTCGTGAACGTCACGCGCTGGCGTTCCTCACCGGTCGAACGCAGCGGCGCGTCGCGGAACGGATCGAACGCGTCGAGCGTCTCGCGGGTCAACGGTAGAACACGGAATCCCGTACCACCGTGCAGCGATCGCGGTAGGCGGATGAGCCGATGGATGTCCGTCGTGACGGGAGCATCCGTCTCGCCCTCGACCCGGATCGCCGCCCGAGCGAGCACGGCGTCCCAGAACTCCTTGGGAAGATCCTTGTCGAAGACATCGAGGCTGAGGCTCGTCCGGACCCTCCGGCTTCCGCCCTCCTCGACGAACATCCGGGCAAGCCGCTTCGCGCGCGCCGGGCCCATCCCGAGGGCCGCGATCTCCTTCGCGGTCTCGTCGACCCCGATCGCTTCCCAGTGCGCGAGCAGATCGAGGACCGCGCGCGTCGTCCGGCCCTTCCAACCCGGAGCGTCGGCAGGCGCGAGCTGGCGGACCTTGCCCGGAAGGTGGCCCGGGGCCCCCGTCTCATCGGGGGAGGCGTCGGACGGGGTCCACGAGCTTGGGCCTCCCGCGGACCTCGCCGTGACCGCGTCGTGGGGATCGAACCCGGAACCCACGAGGTAATCGACCAGCTCGCGCCGCTCCGGGCTCGTGAGACTGAGGAACGCTTCGTTCCGGACGTGGACGTGGTACCCGCGACCGCCGGAGAAGACGAGCGACGCGTCCGCGGGATCGATGCCGAAATCCCCGAACAGGAAGTCGTCGACGAGTTCGCGCAGTTTCACCTTGACCCGCGCGAGCTGGCCGGCGTAATCGAGGTGCTCGGCCCCCCGGAGGTGATCCGAATCCAGATCGAAGATAAGGTCCGCCCCGAGCCACTCCTTCGCCGCCATGGTCGGCTCGGAAGGTTTGCGGTAGTACGCCGTGGAATAGTAGACGTGGCGCGGGACCTCACGGGGGAGCCAGGCTCGATACTCCTCCACCGTCCGGAAGGCCTCGTGCCGGCGCATGAGCGTCTCGGTCGAGAACGGGAAGGCCGCGAACTCGCGGCGCGCGAACCGGTACGGTGGCTCGACCACTGTCTCGGCGTAGTACCGGGCGAACTGTCGCCGAGCCCACGCGAGCGCAGGTCCGTCGAGCGCGACCGTCTTCGCCACGACTCACCCCGCGAGCTCGTCATCGTCCAGCGGGTCGAGCGCTTCCGCGGCCAGGTCGTCGCGGCGCAGGCGAGCGAGGAGGTGGAAGACGGTGGAGTGCTCGCTGCCGCGCAGGAGCAGCTCGACCGCGCGCGTCGCGCGCTCCATCTGCGCTTCCTCGCCGATGAGGGAGACGGTCGCTCCGTAGACGCTCACCGAACAGCCCGAGAGCTCCTCGATGCGGGCCCGCGCGCGACCGTCCGTGCCGATCAGGCGCGATCGGATGCGACGCAGCGCCCCCTTCGCGCGCTTCCCGGTCTCGAACTTGATGTCCAGGATGGTGAGGACCGTGCCTTCTTTGGTGAGGCGGAGCGCGCGCGGAGGAGAGAATCCCCGTCCGACCGCCAGCACCACGTCCCGTCCCATCATCGCGTGCTCGGGCTCGGTGTCGGGGGAGGTAATCCGGACCTGCCCCTCGTCCTCGATCGTGATGCTCGCCCCGGTCCGACGGGCGATCTCGCGCTTGGTCTGACCACCGGGGCCGATGAGGACCCCGATCCGGTCGTCGGGAATGCGGGCGTAGAGCGTCGGCATGTTACGAGCGCTTCCCCACGTGGTCGGCCCCGATCGCGTGGAGGAACTCCTCCTTCGTGACCTTGAAATCGAGCCCCTTGAAGAACTTCACGAAGTTCGCGATGTCGCGATCGAGGAGACGGCGCGCCTCGGGATGGTCCGCCGGGATCGCCTGGGCCACGTCGATGAGGACGCACTTGCCCTCCCAGTAGAGGACGTTCCACGGGGAGAGGTCGCCGTGCACCAGCCGCCCGGGCCGGATCATCAGGCTGAGCTGAGCCACCAGGTCCTCGTACAGGGCCGCCGGGTCGTCGACCGTGGCGTCCCGCAGTCGCGGGGCCGCACCTCCGTCGGTCCCGATGAACTCCATCACGAGCACGTTGCGGAAGTGGACGTACGGCTTGGGCACGCGCACCCCCGCGGCGGTGAGCTGGCCGAGGATCGTATGCTCGCGACGGGTCCAGGCGCTGATCAATCCTGCAAAGTTGCCGACGCTCGTCTCCCGCCCAAGCTGTTCCAGGGTGTAGGGAGGCAGGTGCCGGAACGTCGTGTTGCCGATGCGGTAGACCTTCACAGCGCGGTACTCACTACCCTTCGTCGCCCGGAAGACGCCGCCTTCCTTGCCCGTGGAGATCGGGTAGTCCACCGTGTCGAACGCTCCGCGGTGCATGAGCCGGGAGACCGCAAGGAGCGTGGCGTGGTCGAAGAACTCGTCCAGGACCTTGCGGTCCTGCGACTCCTTGCGCCGGTCTTCGAAACGCTCTTTGCGGCGGGGGAAGGCCATCTCCTGAGGATTGGTCATGATGCGCGGCCGCCACCGCGCGAGGCATGATAGGTTGTCGGGAGTTCCTGGAGGGTGCCTCCGGCGAGCCGCTCGCCCGCCCCAGTAGGTGGTTCCTCCGTAACCACCGCTATATCAGGGATGGGCGACGTTGTTCAGGCGATGTCGATCCTGCCGCTCGCCCCGGGCACACCCCGGGTGGGGTCACCGGGCGTAGGCCCCGAACCGCCTGCATTCCCGCACGAGCCTCGGCCGTTCACCCTTGCCGTCACGCTCGACCGCCCCGCCGACTTCGACGCCGTCTTCCGGGTCGTGCGGGGAGCGGTCCACTACGTGCTCGGACAGGAGCGCCCGGGCCTCGGCCTCGCGCTATCGAACCTCCCACCCGCGGTCGGCGCGTACTGGCAGGTCGCCGGGAACGTGATCGTGATGAACGAAGGGCTCCTTCGGGCGATGCGGGAGCACGCGACCTCGACTCGGGAGTTCAACTCCTTCGTCTACGTGATCCTCGCCCACGAATACCTGCACTCCATCGGCTACATCGACGAACGCTCGGTTCGGCAGGTGACGGCGCGGGTGACGCGCACCGCCTTCGGACCGGATCATCCGGCCACCCACATGGCCGAAGGCGACCTCTGGCAAATGTACCCTTTCCTCTCGTACGCCGCCGGAGGGGACGGGAGCCGGATCCGCATCGTTCCCCGGTTCGATCTCGCGAGCACCCAGACCTACATCCGCTAGCGACTCGGGGCGCGCCGGCGCCTGGGACCTCCGGTCAATCCTTATGGGCAGCCGACGGTTCGATGTCGCGGAGCCGCATCCGTGGTGGACGACACGATAGGGATCATCCTCCTGGTCGCGGGGATCATCCTGCTCGCGGCGGAGCTGATCCACCCCGGAGCGCTGCTGCTGATCCCGGCATCGGTCCTCTTGATGGCGGGGTTCCTGTGGATCTTCCTTCCGAACGCCCTTCTCGACAGCGATTTTGGCATCATCCTGATCATCGTGGCCGCCGTCGCGGGGGCCCTGCTTGAGATTCCCTATTACAGGTGGGTGGCGCCCGTTCATGCTCCCATGTCGACCACGGTCGGAACGCTGGTCGGTCAGGAAGGCGTGATCATCGCCCCGGTGCTCCCGGACACTCTCCGCGGTAAGGTCCGCATCGGTTCGGAGGTCTGGTCCGCCCGCGCCGACGTGGCGATCGCTCCGGGGACCCACGTCCGGGTGGTCGGAGGCTCGGGCGTGTCGGTGTCGGTGGAAGTCATCGCATCGGTCTCGGAACCGTCGGGAGTACCCCCATGACCGGTATCGAAACAGTTAGCTTCGCCCGTTCGCTGGGCCGGTGGCGCGTGGAGGGTTGATTCCGATGGATTACACGGGTCTGATCGTCGGGGTCGTCATCGCGCTGTTCGTACTCCTCGTTCTTCTGGCCCGGATGATCTACACGATCCAACCGTACCAGCAGGGGATCGTCACCCTGCTCGGATCCTACAAGCGCATCATCAACCCCGGGTTCAACATCGTCAGCCCGCTCGCCACCGTCCTCAAGATCGACCTGCGAACGCAGGTCCTCGAGGTCCCCCGTCAGGAAGTGATCACGAAGGACAACTCGCCCACGAACGTCGACGCGATCATCTACATCAAGGTCGTCGACGCGCCGAAGGCGATCTTCCAGGTACAGAACTACCACCTCGCTACCGTCGCGCTCGCGCAGACCACGCTCCGGTCCGTGATCGGCGACATGGAACTCGATGAGATCCTGTACAACCGCGAGCGGATCAACACCCGGCTGCGCGACATCCTCGACGAGGCGACGGACCGCTGGGGCGTCCGGGTCGAGGCGGTCGAGATCAAGGAAGTCGACCCGGTCGGCCCGGTTAAGACGGCGATGGAGGAACAGACCTCCGCCGAACGCCAGCGACGCGCGGCCGTTCTGCGCGCCGACGGAGAGAAGCGCTCGGCGATCCTGGTCTCCGAGGGTCAGAAGCGCTCCCGCATCCTGCAAGCGGAAGGCGTGCGGCAGTCCGCCATCCTCGAGGCCGAGGGCCAGCGGGTGGCTACGATCCTTCAGGCGCAGGGAGAGGCCCAGCGCTTGCGCATCCTCGCTCTCGGCGCGACCGCGCTCGATGCGAAGGCCCTCACGGTGCTCTCGCTCGACACCCTACAGCGGGTGGGCGATGGTCAGGCCACCAAGATCCTCTTCCCCTTCGAGTTCACGCGCCTGATGGAGGGCGCCTCGGAGTACCTCGGCGCCGGGCGGCAAACCCCCGACCGCCCACTCAACTCGATGGAGGACCTCGAGAAACACATCGGAACGATGGACAGCATCCTCGGGCCGATCCCACGACAGGAAGAACTCCTGACGGAGATCCAATCGATCGAGGACGAGATCAAGGCGGAGTCCGCCGAGTCGACCCGGATGGTGGCTCCCTTCGGCCACAGCGCGAAGACCCCGACGCCGGATCTGCCGGGCGCCGACGACATCGCACCGGTACCGCCCCCCACCCCTCCAAAGAAGGCTCCCCCGACGTCGACCGAGCGGCCGTAGGACTTCCGGCCCGTCGTCCCCGATGGGCCTATATGGGCCGGAGCCCCGAAGGGACCGGGACGAGTATGGAGCCGATCCGAGCCGGGCGCGACGGGGCCGTCTTCACGATCACGATCAACCGGCCCGAGCGGCGCAACGCGCTCGATGTCCTGTCGATGACCTCGCTGCGCGAAGCGCTCCAGCGCGCGAGCCTCGACACCGCCGCCCGGGTCGTGGTGCTGACCGGAGCCGGTGACTCGTTCAGCGCGGGCGGAGACGTGTCCGTCATGGAGGAAGCGCGGGCCACCGGAACGCTCCCGAAGCTGTTCCACGAACTCACGGCCGAGATGGAGCACGCCATCCGCGAGATCGTCAGCATGCCGAAGCCGGTGCTCGCGTCCCTGCCGGGCGTGGCGGCCGGCGGTGGTCTATCCCTCGCGCTCGCGGCCGATTGGCGCATCGCGAGCGACTCCGCCGTCCTAGTGCCGGCGTTCTCCCAGCTCGGGGCGGTCCCGGACGGCGGACTGACCTACTTCCTTCCCCACTACCTCGGTATCGGGCTCGCTCAACAGATGTTGTTCTCGAACGCGCGCATCCCGGCCGCGCGGGCGCTCGAGCTCGGGCTCGTCCACGAAGTGCTCGCGCCCGGGGCTCTGGAGCAGCGTCGCATCGAACGGGCGGACGAACTCGCCCGCGGACCGACGTTCGCCTACGGATGGACCAAGCGGCTTCTCCATTCGGCATTCACCGAACGCATCGAGGGGCAGATGGCGCTCGAGCGCCGAGGCGCGGTCGAGGCGGCCCGCGGGCCGGAGCTCGCCGAGGGCATCCGCGCGTTCCGCGAGAAGCGCCCGCCGAAGTTCCCGTCGCAGTAGCGTTCGCGGGACCGCCGAGCCTCAGGCGGGAGTCGGCCAGGGACGGGCCAGTTTCTCTTCCAGGCTCCGGCGCACGGCCGGCCACTCGGACTCGAGGATGCTGTAGAGCACGGAAGAGCGCCACACGCCGTCCGGCATGAGCACGTCCTCGCGCATCTGGCCCTCCCGGACCGCTCCCAGCCGCTCGATGGCCCGCTGCGAGCGTACGTTCCGCGCATCGGTCTGGAGCTGGACCCGGTGGACGTGCTCGACGTCGAAGGCATGGTGGAGGAGCAGGTACTTCGCCTCGGTGTTCAGAGGGGTCCGCCAGTAGGCGGGATCGTACCAGGTCCCACCGATCTCTACGCCACGACTTTCCCGATCGACCCGTAGGAACCGGGTCATCCCGACCGGCTCGTGGCCGGGCAACCGCCGGACCGTGAAGCAGAGATCGGTACCCGCTCGTTGACGCTCGAGCAGTACTCCGATCTGAGCGGTCATCGCAGAAAGCGTCGTCGCGGCGCCGGATCGGATGTACGTCCAAACCTTCGGATCTCGACCGGCTTCCGAGAGCGCCGGGGCGTGTTCGGTCTGGAGTGGGACCAGCTCCAGGTGCTTCCCGACCAGCGCGAGCGGCGGCCGGAACTCCGGTTCACGCATACGAACGCCATCAGGATGCCCGGAAGATAACGGGGTCCGGTCCCCGTCAGCCCCGCGGCAGGAAATCGGCCCGTTCGCCCGAACCCGGGTCAGGCCTTAAATAACGAAATGGGGTCCAACGGAACAGAGGCCGACCGGAAGGAGGGCAGCACGGATGGACGCGGGACTGGACACTTTCCTCGTCTTCGCCGGCATCGCGGCCGCCTTCGGCATCGGCTCGATCTTCGCGAACCGCATGCTCGGGGCGAAGCGACGGCGCTCCTACCTTCAGCTCACGACGTACGAATGCGGCGAGGAGGCCGAGGGTGAGGCGCAGATCGACTTCCCCACCCAGCACTACGCTTTCGCGATCGTGTTCGTCGCGGTCGACGTGATCGGGTTCATTCTCGCGCTGTGGGCGCTGACGTTCCGGGGCGTCAACTCCTCCTGGTACCCCGCCTTCATCGCCTTCGGGTTCGCAATTCTGGCGATCATCGGCATCTACTACGCGCTCAGCGGCGAGCGCCGGTGGGTCGTATGAGCGCGGCTCCCGAGAACGTCCCTCGACCGCTGGCTCCCGCCCCCGCCATGCCGTCCTCGGTCCTTCCGATGGCCGACGCGGCCCCCGCCGTTCCGTTCCTTGAGATTGAGGCGCTCCGCGCCCAGCAGTTTATCCCCGCCGCGAAGGAGGCCCTCGGCGCCATGATCGCGGAGCAAGGCCGGGACAAGCTGACCCGGCCCATCTTCAACTGGGCCGGACGGAACTCGCTCTTCCCACTCCACTGGGGCCTCGCCTGCTGCGCGATCGAGTTCGCGGCGGCGTTCGGCGCCCGCTGGGATGCGGAGCGCTTCGGGGTCGTGCCGCGCTCGTCTCCGCGCCAGTGCGACCTCATGATCGTCAACGGGACCGTGACGTGGAAGGTGGCGCACAAGCTCGTCACGCTCTACGAGCAGATGCCCGAGCCGAAGTGGGTCATCGCGATGGGCAACTGCGCCACCGGCGGTGGCCCGTTCCGGACGGCGTACTCGGTCGTGCCTGGCGTCGACAAGCTCGTCCCCGTGGACCTCTACATCGCCGGGTGCCCGCCGCGCCCGGAGGCGATGCTCGATGGGATCTTGAAGCTCGAACAGCTCATTCGGGAGCGAAAGGAGTAGTCCCGCTCGGGACTCCGCGGGCGCTGTAGGGGAGGTATGGCAGCGGAGGAGTGGGCTCAGGAACTCGCTCGTCACCTCGGCGACCGGATGCTCTCGCTCATCCCGTTTGCCCGGACGCTCGGCCGAGTGAAGTTCCGCCCGGAGGCGGCGCTGGAGGTCTTCCGCGCGGTGCACGACGACCTCGGCTTCGACCATCTGTCGATGGTCGGCGGCATCGATTGGGTGGACCACCGCGAGGTCATCTACACGGTCTGGTCCGATCGCCGCGTCGCTTACCTGTTCTTGTCGGCCGACCTGGTCGGAGACGCCCCGCACATCGAAACCGCGAGCGCGGTGTGGCCCGGCGCGAACTGGCACGAACGAGAGACCTGGGAGCTCGTCGGGATCCAGTTCGACCACCACCCGGACCTGCGCCACCTCTTGATGCCGGATGGGTACGCGTTCAACCCGCTGCTCCGCTCCTTCAAGCTTCACGAGCCAGAGGAACTGGAGGTGAAGACGCGCCATGTCTGAGATGTGGATCAACATGGGGCCCCAGCACCCCATGACGCATGGCCTGTGGAATCTCCGCGTGAAGATCGACGGGGAGCAGGTCCTGGACGTCGACCCCGAGATGGGATACCTGCATCGAGGGATCGAGAAGATCAGCGAGGATCGTCACTACAACGAAGTGATCACCCTGATGGATCGTTGCTGCTACGTCGCCGGACTGTCCTGGGAGCACCTGTACGTCCTCGCGGCGGAGCAGGCGCTCCACGTCGAGCCGCCCGAGCGCGCCGAGTACATCCGCGTGATGAGCGACGAGTTCCAGCGGATCGGTTCCCACGTGATGTGGTACGCCGCCTTTGTCCAGGACATCGGGCTGATGACGCCGTTCCTCTATGGGATGCGGGACCGCGATCTCGTCCTCGATCTCTTCCAGAGCTACACGGGCGCCCGGATGACATGCGAGTACATGCGGGTCGGCGGAGTTCGCAACGATCTGCCTCCGGGGTTCATCGGCGAGGCGCGCAAGGTCTGCGACTGGCTCATGGACCGCTTCGTCGAGTACGACCAGCTCTGCCTCAACTCCGACATCTTCCACAAGCGCTGCGACGGCCTCGGCGTGATGAACGCGCGGGCCTGCATCGATCACGGGATCACCGGTCCGATGCTCCGAAGCGCGGGCGTCCGCCGCGACCTGAGGAAGGACCGGCCCTACTCGGCGTACGACCGGCTCGAGTTCGATGTCGCCCTCGCGGAGGCGGGGGACGTGACGGCGCGCTACCTCGTACGGATGGAGGAGATGCGCCAGTCGATCCGAATCATCCGCCAGACGCTCGACTGGCTCGAGCACCACCCGGGGCCGGTGCTGGCGCAGGAGCTTCCCCGCTGGCTCGGAGCGCCGTACGCTCCCGTCGGCCGGGAGGGTTACCTGCTCAAGCGCAACTATCCGAAGGGGCTCGGCTTCTCCGCGATCGAGGAGCCGCACGGCGAGGCGCTCGCCTACGTGGTGAACGAAGGATCCGAGCACCCCTATCGCGTAAAGTTCCGCTCGCCCGTGTTCGCCAACGTCAGCGCGGCCCGGCAGTACCTGGTCGGCTACCGGGTCGCCGACATCCCCCCCATCATGGGCAGCGTCGACGTCTGCGTCGGGGAAGTCGACCGGTAGGAGGGCGCACGATCGATGACCACTTCGCTGCTTTCCGTCTCCACCGCTCTCTCGTCGATCCTGCTCAACGGCGTGGGATCGATCTTTCCGGCGCCGATCCAGGGTTGGCTGACGAACGGGAACACGATCGATGCGCTGGGGATCCTGATCTTCGGGGTCATCCTGCTCGCCGCGAGCATGCTCAACACGATCTTCCTGATCTGGTGGGAGCGCAAGCTCCTCGGGCGGTTCATGGACCGGCGCGGCGCGATGCACGTCGGCTACGCCGGGCTCCTGCAGAACTTCGCGGACGGGTTCAAACTGTTCCGCAAGGACACCGTGCGCCCCCGGGACGCGGATTCGATGGGGTTCTTCGTCGGCCCGACCGCCTACCTCGTCACGAGCCTCGTCATCTTCGCCATCCTCCCCATCTCCACGGGATGGAATTCCGGGAATCTCCCCCTGAGCCTCCTGCTCGCGATCACGATCTTCTCCTTCGCGCCGCTCTTCATCTTCATCAGCGCCTGGTCGAGCAACAACAAGTACTCGCTGATCGGCGGGATGCGCTCCGCCGCGCAGATGATCGCTTACGAGGTCCCGATCCTCCTCGCGATCGTCGCCGTCGTCATCGTTTCCGGCACGTTCAGCCTCGACACGATCGTCGCCGAACAGCAGAACTACTGGTACTGGGGACCGCTCTTCCTCGCGATGGTCGTCTTCGTCGCCGGAATGCTCGCCGAGATGGAACGGATCCCGTTCGATCTCCCCGAGGCCGAGGCGGAGCTGGTCGAGGGTTGGAACACCGAGTACGGCGGGATGATGTTTGCGTACTTCATGCTCACCGACTACGTTCGAGTCCTCCTCGGATGCTTCCTCATCGTCCTGCTCTTCCTCGGCGGCTGGACGATGCCGAGCTGGGTGCCGAGCGCCTGGACGAGCTTCCCGCTCGCGGGCATCTTCTGGTTCATGCTCAAGGCCTACGCGGTGTTCACCGTCTTCGTCTGGATCCGAGCCTCGCTGCCTCGCGTGCGCACCGACCAGCTCCTCCGTGTGGGCTGGAACCGCATGATCCCGCTCAGCCTCGTTTCGATCGTGCTCGCGGCGGGACTCGTCCTCGCCAAGTGCATCCCGGTCTTCGGTTGCCTCCCGAACCTGGGGGGATGAGCAGGCAACGATCCATGGCGGGTGCACAGGCCGAGGAGAAAACGAAGCCGAGCCGGTCGATCCTGTGGGTCGCCCGGCCGATGCTCACGGCGGCCCGTCAGTTCGGTCGCAGCCTCATCCGGCCGAGCACGATCGTCTACCCGTTCGAGCGCCTCGAGGACCCGAAGTTCCGCGACCGCGTCGGGGTCGGCTCCGGCATGCCCATCGGGGTCGGGCACATCTGGGACAACTACCGAGGCGTGCACGCGCTGAACATCGCCACGTGCATCAGCTGCAACCTGTGCGCGTTCAGCTGCCCGGATCTGTGCATCGACATGGTCACGGTCCCCGGTGGGGACCCGAAGCACCCGAAGAAGAGCCCCCAGATCGACTACGGAAAGTGCAGCTACTGCGGCTTCTGCTCGGACGCCTGCCCCGAGGGCTGCCTCACGATGACCACGCGCTACGAGCTGTCGGTCACCAAGCGCGCGGAGATGGTCTACTCCCCCCAGAAGCTCCAGGAAGTCTTCGAGCGAAAGCTTCCGATGAATCCGGTCCGCGTCGAGCGGCCGGCGAACGAGGACGCGATCCTGCTCGAACCGCCGCTGTGCATCGGATGCAACGCATGCGCGCGGGACTGCCCCACCAATTGCATCACCATGCTCGATATCCCGAAGGCCGAGCCGAAGCCCGGGGAGAAGGTCGCGAAGCGGATCTGGAAGGAGCCGGTCGTTAACGATTCCGACTGCGTGCGCTGCGGTACCTGCATCAGCGTCTGCCCGAAGGAATGCCTGTTCTGGGGGACTCGCACGTGAGCCCCGAGGAACTGGCGTTCCTCGCCCTCGCCTTGATCGCGATTGTCACGGGCACGCTGGCCCTGCTCGTGCGCGAATTGATCCACACGATCGTCTGGATCGGGGTGTTCTTCGTCGACCTCGCCGCGCTCTACTTCCTCCTCCTCGCCCCCTTCCTGGGGGTCCTCCAGCTCGGCGTGTACGCCGGCGCGGTGACGATCCTGCTCCTGTTCGGTATCATGGTCACGCGCAAGCGGATCTTCTCCCGGGAGGCCGCGACCGGGATCACGGCGGTTCCGGTGGCGCTCGCCGTCGTGGCGTTCATCTTCCTGCTGATCGCCTTACCCGAGTTCCCCCAAGGTGAGCTCACCGTCCGTTCCTACGACCCGTCCCTCCTCTCCCAGAACCTCTTCGGCCCCGGGGGGCCGTGGCTCCTCCTTCTCGGTCTCGTGATGCTCAGCGCGCTGATCGGCGCGATCTACCTCGTACGGGAGGGTCGCGAATAGATGACGACGCTCGCGATCACCGGGTTCCTCGCTCTGTCCTTCGCGCTCTTCGCGATCGCGATCTTCGGGATCCTCACGCGTCGGAACTTCATCCTGCTCCTGGTCTCGCTGGAGATCGGGATGAACGCCGCGATCCTGAACTTCGTCTACTTCGCCGCGCTGGCGCCCGTGAACGCGGGATCGACGAGCGGGCTATCCGGTCAGTCGATCGCGGTCGTGCTGATCGGCTTCGCCGCGACCGAGATCGCGGTGGGACTCGCGATCGTGCTCGCGCTCAACCGTTCGAAGGGATCGATCAACGTCGCCGACTCGACCACCCTGAGGAACTGAGGAGGAGTCTCGATGGACCTATCGATCCTGTTCGGCTGGGCGTTCCTCGTACCGCTCCTTCCGGCACTCGCCTTCGTGATCATCGGGGTCCTGGGCAAGCACCTCGGACGGTTCGAGCACGGAGGCTGGATCGCGGTCCTTCTCTCGGGAGCGGCGATGGTGCTCGGGGTCCTCATCGCGGTCGGCGAGATGCTGAACCCGAACTCGTACACCGACGTCAGCTACACCTGGTTCCACGTCGGCGCCTCCGGACCGTTCGCCAACGGGGTCTCCTTCGTCGTGGGGACGCTCGTCGATCCGATCTCGGCGTTGATGCTCATCGTGGTCACGGTCGTCGGATTCCTCGTGATGCTGTACTCCGTAGGGTACATGCACCACGACGAGGGTCTCCCTCGGTACTACGCGCTGCTCTCGCTGTTCCTGACGGCGATGCTCGGCGTGGTCCTCTCCGACAACCTGCTCGAGTTCTTCCTGTTCTGGGAGCTCGTCGGCGTTTGCTCGTACTTCCTCATCGGGTTCTACTGGCGCAAGCCGAGCGCCTCGAGCGCGGCGAAGGAGGCGTTCCTGGTCACGCGGATCGGCGACGTGATGTTCCTCCTCGGAATTTTCATCTACTTCTCGGTCTACGCGATGACCGGCCCGAACGGCGGCTGGGCCGCGAACGGTTTCCTGTTCGTCCACGGGAGTACGTCGTTCATCCCGATCGGCGCCCCGGGGAGCAGCACGCTGCTCACCGTCGCGGGTCTCATGTTGCTGGGCGGAGCCGCCGGCAAGAGCGCCCAGTTCCCCCTCGATGTGTGGCTCCCGGACGCGATGGAAGGCCCCACGACCGTCTCCGCGCTCATCCACGCTGCGACGATGGTCGCCGCCGGCGTCTATCTGCTGGTCGTGGGGAGCATCTTCCTCGGAGGGTACACCTCGACCGTCCTGTTCGCGATCGTGGCGGTCGGAGGGTTCACCACCTTCTACGCGGCCACCATGGCCGTCGTCAATACCGACATCAAACGGGTGATCGCGTACTCGACGATCAGTCAGCTCGGCTACATGGTCCTCGCCGTCGGAGCCGGCTTCGCCATGGTCGGCCTGTATCAACTGTTCACGCACGCGTTCTTCAAGGCGCTCTTGTTCCTTGCCGCGGGCGCCATCATCCACACGATCGTCACGCAGGACCTGTTCCGGATGGGCGGTCTTGCGAAGAAGATGCGCTACACGTCGATCGCGTTCTTAATCGGCGCGCTCGCGCTCTCGGGGATCCCGCCGTTCGCCGGGTTCTGGAGCAAGGACGACGTCCTGGCGTCGGTGTATAGCCAGCTCGGGGCGCACCCGGAGTACTGGCCGTTCTTCATCCTGGCCTTCGTAACGGTCTTCCTGACGGCCTACTACATCTTCCGGGTCTACTTCCTCGCCTTCTCCGGCGAACGCACCCGAGATGCCAGCCTGCCCGCGGCGCACGAGGTCCCCTGGGTGATGCTGGTACCGATGATGGTCCTTGCCGGGTTCGCGGTCGTCGCCGGACTCTTCGTCTTCGTCCCGAGCTTCGGGTCGCTGTTCACGGGGATCCCCGGCCTTGCGACCAACGTGCCCCCATCGTACGGACCGACCGACCTCCTCCTCTCGGCGATCTCGGTGACGCTGGCCGGCGCCGGGATCCTCCTCGCGTGGGTTCTCTGGGGCAACGGCCGCGTCTACGAGCTCAGGGCGAGCTCGCCCGCCCACTCGATCCGCAACCTCCTCCTCGCCCGGTACCACGTCAAGGCGGCCTACGATTGGGTCGGGATGGTCGGCATGTACACGGTCGCCCGGGCCGCCGATTTCTTCGACCGGTTCGTCATCGACGGTGCCGTGAAGGGGTTCGAACGCTCGTTCCGCTCGATGAGCGACGGGATGCGTCGGATCCAGACCGGGCTCGTCTCCGACTACGCCGCGTATGTCGTCGCCGGGGTCATCGCGGTGTTCGTTCTCCTGCTGTTCGTCGCGCCGTACCTCGCGTCGTTGTTCGGAGGTGGCTAGATGGATTTCTCGACCCTCCCGATCATACCGATCACCCTCGGCACGCTGGCGGCCGGCACGGTGCTCACCTTCGCGAGCGGTCGGTGGGCCCGCTGGGTGGCGCTCGCGACCTCGGTCGTCTTCCTCCTCGAGATCGGCCTGATGTTCCTCGGCTACACGAGCTGGCCGGGCCGGTCGAGCTCGCTGGTCCCGCAGTTCGGGGAGTACCAGTCGTATCCATGGATCAGCCTGTCCTGGCTGCAGATCAACTTCACGGTCGGGATCGACGGGATCTCGCTGATCCTGATCCTGCTGACGGGGTTCCTCCAGATCGCGACGGTCGTGTACACCTGGAACGAGACGAAGCGCCCCTCCGCCTGGTTCGGCCTCGTCCTGATGACGTGCCTCGGGAGCTTCGGGGTCTTTGTCTCGCTCGACATCCTCCTGTTCTTCCTGTTCTGGGAGACCGTGCTCGTCCCGATGTTCTTCATCATCGGGTACTGGGGCGGCCCCAACCGCCGGTACGCCGCGCTCAAATTCTTCGTGTACACCCACGTCGCATCGATCGTCATGCTCATCGGTCTGCTGGCCCTCGTCTTTTACTCCGGGGCCAGCTCGTTCGACTTCTCCTCGATCTACGCCGCGGCCCAGGGTCTCACAGGGATCGTCCCGGTGGTGCTCTTCCTCTCGCTGTTCTTCGGCTTCGGCGTCAAGTTCCCGATCGTACCGTTCCACACCTGGCTGCCCGACGCGCATGTCGAGGCTCCCACGGGAGGCTCGGTCCTGCTCGCCGGGCTGTTGCTCAAGCTCGGAGGCTACGGGCTGATCCGGTGGGCGGTGATCATCCTACCGACCACGCTGACCCAGGTCGATCCGATCCTGTTCTTCGTCGCGT
The DNA here is from genome assembly GCA_035532555.1 of Thermoplasmata archaeon. Taxonomy (NCBI): domain Archaea; kingdom Methanobacteriati; phylum Thermoplasmatota; class Thermoplasmata; species Thermoplasmata archaeon. Next base: position 193,502 of record DATKQS010000024.1, read on the forward strand.
TCCTGTCGATCGTTTGGGGAGCCGTGCTCTCGCTCTCCCAGCGCGATCTCAAGCGGATGATCGCGTACTCGTCGATCAACCACATGGGGATCGTCCTCCTCGCGATCTCCCTGAACTCCGCGCTCGGGCTCACGGCCGCGGTGCTGCTCATGTTCGCGCACGGCGTTGTCAGCGCGCTCCTGTTCATGGGGGCGGGGACGTTCCACCATACCTACGGGACGCGCGACATCCCGAGCGTCGGGGGCATCAACTCGCGCACGCCGATCCTCGCCTCGTTGATCATGATCGGGAGCTTAGCGTCGCTCGGGTTACCCGCGTTGATCAGCTTCCCCGCCGAGTTCGCGGCCCTGCTCGCCACGTGGGACGGGCTCACGTACCTCGTGCTGATCCCGCTCATCGGGCTCGTCGTCACCGCGGCGTTCTACATCTGGATGATGCAGCGCGTGCTGTTCGGTCCTCCGAAAGGGATCCCGAACGACGCGCACGACGTCCCGCCGGCCGAAGGGCTCGGGATGGGCATGCTCGCGGCGCTCACCGTCATCTTCGGGGTACTGCCGTTCCTGCTCGTGAACGTGATCACGATGTCGCCGATCACGGGGTGGCACGGATGAACGGAGGCGGTCGATGACCTTCGCGGATTTCGCGCTGCCGTTCCTCCCGGAGATCCTCGTCCTGGTGGGCGTTCTCCTCGTGCTCATCCTCGACGTCCTCGGCGTCAAGCGGATCGAGGTGTTCGGGTCGATCACGGTCGGGGCGACGCTCCTTGCGCTCCTGTTCGTGATCGCCGATCTAGGGTTCCTTCCGTTCGCCGCGCTCTCCACGGTGCCGGCGGGCCAGATTGACATCTCGCTCGCCGTCGTGGGAACTCCGTTATACTCGTTCACGAGCCTCGGGTTCGTCTTCCAGGCGATCTTCCTCTCGGCGACCCTCCTCGTGAGCCTCGCCTCGATGAGCCGACCGAGCTACGAGAAGGGCGCCGCGGTCTTCTACGCGCTCGTTGGGATGGCCACGCTCGGGATGCTCCTCGTGGGCATCGCCTCCGACCTGATCTTCCTGCTCCTCGCGATCGAGGTGACGGCGATCTCGACGTACCTCCTCGTCGGGTACACGCGCCGCGACCCCCGCTCCCTCGAGGCCGCGATGAAGTTCTACGTCATCGGCGCGCTCTCGACCGTGATCAGCTTCTTCGGAGCGTCACTGCTCTTCGGCGCGTATGGATCGACGAACCTGTACTACATCCGGAGCGTTGGTGGCGCGGTCGGATACCCCACGCTGATCCTCCTCGGATACGGTCTTTTGATCGCCGGGCTCGCGTTCAAGGTCACGTTGGTCCCCTTCCACGCCTGGGCTGTCGACGTGTACGACGGCGCTCCGTCGGACGTCTCGGCGTTCCTCGCGGGCGGCACGAAGAAGATCGGGCTGTTCGCGTTCTTCCTGGTCTTCTTGGGGCCGGTGCTGTTCTTCACGACCACGGGCACCAGCAATCCGTTCAACGCCGGAGTGCTGAACACGGGGCCGATCTTCCAGATCGTGCTGGGGGTGCTCGCCGTCGTGACGATGACCGTGGGCAACGTGCTCGCGCTGATGCAGAAGGAGATGAAGCGAATGCTCGCCTATTCCTCGATCAGCCAGGTCGGCTACATGATGATCGGCATTGTGATCGCCACCTCGCCGGCGATCGCCGGGGCCACGCTGCAGATCTTCTCGCACACGTTCATGAAGACCGGGGCCTTCCTCGTCGTCGCCGCGGTCGCGAGCCTCGGGATCGGCCCACTCATCTCCGACTGGAAGGGGCTCGGCCAGCGCCGGCCGTGGCTGAGCGTCGCCTTCGCGCTGATCCTCCTGAGCCTCGCGGGCGTTCCGCTCACGGTCGGCTTCGTGTCGAAGTTCGTGCTGTTCAGCTCGGCGGTCCAGGCGCAAGGCTACTTCATCTGGCTCGCGGTCGCCGGTCTGCTCAACAGCGCGATCTCCGTGTTCTACTATGGGCGAGTGCTGAAGGTGATGTTCTTCGACGCTCCAGATCCCGTGGTGGAAGTCCCGGCGGCGGGCCCGACCGCGCCGGCGCCCGAGCGCATCCCCGTGGGCGGGCTCGGGTACGCCCGCGCGAGCACGATCGCCCTCATCGCCGTCGTCATCGTCACCTTCGGCATCTTCCCTCAGGTGATCCTCGGACCGATCCAGAGCGCCGCGCAGCACTTCCTCATCGCCGGACCGTGAGCCCTATGGAGGAGTTCGACGTGGTGGTCGTCGGCGCCGGGCCGGCCGGCTCCCTCGCCGCCCGTGCCGCGGCCGAAGCGGGCGCGCGGACCCTACTGCTCGACCGCCGCGCCGAGCTCGGAGAGCCCGTCCAATGCGGCGAGTTCCTGCCTACCCCGGGCGAGCTCGCCGACATCTTCCACTCCCCCGAGCTGATCGAAGAGGCGTTCCAGATCCCCCCGGAGACGATCCTGCGGGAGACCCACTGGATGGCATGCGTCTCTCCTTCGGGCCACCGGTTCCGCTTCCCACTCGCGGGCTACATGGTCTCCCGACGGGCGTTCGACAAGGCCCTGGCCTGCGCGGCCGAGGGCGCCGGGGCCGAGCTGCGCTACCCCGTTGGGGTCGCGCGCGTGAGCGGCGAGCGGGTCGAGATGGTGAACGGTACGACCGTCCGCGCGAAGGTCATCATCGGGGCCGACGGCCCGACCTCGACCGTCGCCCGCTCGGTGGGCTTCGCGCCCTCCCGGGAGATGTTCCGCATGATCACCGCGACCGCCGACGGGGTCGGCGGTGATGAGATCGACCTGTACTTCGGGCGCTCGGCTCCCGGAGGGTACGCCTGGTCGTTCCCGCGCTCGACGGACGCGAACGTCGGCCTCGGTGTCACGGAGCTACCGCCCGGCGAATCGCTCAGTTCACTGCTCGACCGCTTCCTCAAGCGGGAGCGGCTCGGCGTCGCCCGCGACCGGACCCGCTGGTGGGTCCCCATCGGGCCCCCGCCCGACACGCTCGTGTTCGGCCGGGCCCTGTTCTGTGGGGATGCCGCGAACCTCGTGATGGCCACGAACGGCGGAGGGATCCCGACGGCGATGCTCAGCGGCTGGCTCGCGGGCCGTGCGGCGGCGCGGCACGCCCGGGAAGGCGCGCCTCTCTCCGAGTACGATCTTGCCTGGCGCTCGGTCCTCGCCCCCCCCCTCGCCCGAGGCCACCGGATCAAGGAAACGACCGACCGGGTCGTCCGTTCGGACCTCGCCCTGACGCTGGGAATGAGATATATTGGAGCGTCGGGATTGGATGCGGTGATGCGCCTGAGGTGGCCGCGCCGCCTCGGGAGGGCTTCGTGACGAGCAGTCATCCACTTCCGGACGCAGGCATCGATTCCTCGGCCCTCGAGGCGGTCGTCCGACAAACGATCGGGGCGGAGGCCCTCGCGGAGCTCTCCGCGCTCCTCCCGGTGCTCGTTCGCGACCTCGCGGACGTCGATTGGCGGGTAGAGCAGGCGCTGGGTTCGCAGTACTCCCAACTGAGCGAGGCGGCGCGTTACGCGTGCTCCACCGGTGGCAAGCGGGTGCGTCCGCTCCTCATGGCGACGATGGCGCGCGCCCTCGGCGCCACCACCACCCAACCCCTTTTGTCGCTCGCGGCCGCGTTCCAGCTCATTCACACCGCCAGTCTCGTGCACGACGACGTCATCGATCACGCCGATCTGCGCCGAGGAAGGCCGTCCATGCCCCGTGCGTATGGAACGGCCCTCGCCATCGTGACGGGCGATTACCTGTTCGTTCGCGCCTTCGAGCTCGCCGCCGAGTACCCGAAGGCGATCATCGTCCGATGCGGGGAGGCCTGCGCGGAACTGGTCGAGGGCGAGGTGCTCCAGGAGAATACCCTGTTCGATCTCGCCTCGGGCCGGGAACACTACCTGCGCGTGGTCGAGCGGAAGACCGCGTCGATCGTGGCGGCGGCCCTCTCCTCGGTCGCGGAGCTCGCCGGAGCTCCCCAAGCCACCATCGACGCCGCCGGCACGTACGGCCGGTCGCTCGGCATCTCCTTCCAAATCCGGGACGATCTACTGGATGTCTACGGCGACCCGGACCTATTGGGAAAGCCGCTCTACGCGGACTTCCGGGAGGGAAACCCCACCCTCGTCGCGATCGAGACCTACGCTCGGCTCGACCCGAAGCGCCAGACCGAGTTCGAGCGACTGTTCCAGCGCCGGCACAAGAAAGCGAGCCACCTCATCCGCATGCGGGAGCTTGCCGATGCCGCGGGGGTCCGAGAGCCGATCACCCTCGAATCCCAGCTCTGGGCCGAGCGCGCGATCCGCGCGCTCGCTCCGGTTCCCCCGGGACCGTACCGCGTGCTGCTCGAGCGGCTGGCCCACGGGGCGGCCGAGCGCCGGTTCTGAGCGTTCCGCTGGAGCGAAACCTACATAGTCGCCTCCGCCGCATCGAACGGCTCGGACGGGACTCCAACGATGTCTCCGGCAGCCCACGGTACGGTCCATGAATTCGACCACCTCCCGGAGTCCTGGGAGACGTTCGCCCACGTCCCACGCCGCCCGATCGGCGTGGCGGTGCTCTCGGCCCTCATCGCGGCCGCCGGCATGCTCGCCATCGTGGGAGCCGCCTTCTTCCTCATCTCCCATTACATGGGATGGGCCACGCCGACGAGCGTTCTACCGGCCCCGCTCAACTTCGCCGGCATCCTCGCGGGACCCTTCGGCGCGATGATCACGCTTGTCGTGGGCGGGGTCGGCCTCGGGGTGGCGACCAGCCTGTGGCGCCAGGAGGTCTGGGCGCTGTGGACGGTCACCGTGTTCGCCTTCGCCGGGGTCGCCTACTTGGTCCTGACCGGCTCCTTCACGGTGCTCCTCGCCCTCCTCGTGATCCTGGTGGTCTACATGCTCACCGTGCGCCGCTACTTCTTCTGACCTCGGGACGCCGTCCGGATCGAGCTTCGTTCGACTCCAACCTTGGACTTATAGAGGTCCATCGTGCCTCGCACTCTCGTGGCCCCGGCCCGTTCCATCGCCGAGCAATTGGCGTCGAAGCAGCGCGAGATCTCGGTCGCCGAGTTCTTCGAGCGGAACCGCCAGATCCTGGGGTTCGACAACCCCCAGCGCTCCCTCCTGACGACGGTCAAGGAGGCCGTCGATAACGGCCTCGACGCCTCGGAGGAGGCCGGGATCCTGCCCGACCTCCGGGTGGAGATCTCGAAGGAGGGCGAGAGCGGCGACCGGCTGCGGGTGGCGGTCGAGGACAGCGGGCCGGGGATCGTGCGGCGCGAGATCCCGAACGTCTTCGGCCGTCTCCTCTACGGCTCCCGATTCCATTCCAACCGCCAGGCGCGCGGGCAGCAGGGGATCGGGATCTCGGCGGCGGTGCTGTACGCGGGCCTCACCACCGCTCGCCCGGCCCGGATCACCTCGAAGATCGCCGAGGAGGAAGGAGCGCGGGTGCTCGAGCTCATCCTCGACACCCAAAAGAACCTCCCCCGGATCATCTCCGAAGAGGTCCGGCTCTGGGACCGGGAGCACGGCACGCGCATCGAGCTCGTCCTGAAGGCGAAGTACGTTCGCGGTCGGCAGTCTCCGCTCGAGTATCTCCGCGGCACGGCGATCGTCAACCCGCACGCGCGGATCGTTCTCGTGGAGCCGGACGGGACCAAGGTCACCTTCGAACGCGCGACGAGCGATCTACCGCCCATCTCCAAGGAGACGCTGCCGCATCCGTACGGACTCGAGCTCGGCGAGCTCGGCTACCTCTTGAAGGCCTCCAAGCGTGAGAACATCCGCGAAATGCTCTCCCGCGACCTCGCCGGCGTGAGCGTGCGGACCTCGCGCGAGGTCGTAGCGGCGGCCGGCCTCAAAGGCAGCGAGGCACCGGCGTCGCTCTCGGGCGAGGCCCAGGAGAAGCTCCTCGCCGGCCTTCGCAGTGTGGAACTGGTGGCCCCCTCGGCGGAGGGTCTCTCCCCGATCGGCCCCATGCTCATCAAACGCGGACTGCGCAACGTGCTCGGCGACGTGCGCCCGGATTTCTTCGCGCCTCCCGTCAGCCGGCCCCCAAAGGTGCGCGGAGGGTTCCCGTTCCTCGTGGAGGTCGGCCTCGTCTACGGCGGTGGGCTGCCGGCCGACCAGCCTCTGCAGCTCCTCCGGTTCGCCAATCGGGTCCCCCTGCTCTTCCAGCAGGGCGCCTGCGCGATCACGAGCGCCGTCGGCTCGATCGATTGGCGGCGCTACGGCCTCGATCAGAAGGGTGGGAACGGGCTCCCGACGGGCCCGTGCCTATTGCTCGTGCACGTGGCCTCCACCAAGATCCCGTTCACGAGTGAGGCGAAGGAGGCGCTCGCCGAGGACGAGGACCTCGACCGCGAGCTCACGCTGGCGATCCAGGCCGCGGCCCGTCACCTGAAGACCCATCTCTCTCGGGTCGGGCGGCGCCAGTTCGCGAGCGACAAGTTCGCGATCATCCAGAAGATCCTGCCCCGGCTCGCGGAGAAGGCGAGCCGCCTGATCGACCAGCCCGTGCCCGATCTCGCCCCGGTGATCACGAAGATCATGGACGTGGTGACCCTCGAACCCACGGTCGTTGCCGACGCGCGCTCGGTGCGGATCGTGGTGGAGATCACCAACTACACGGCTCGGCCCCGCGTCCTCGAAGTCTTCCTGGAGGTCGACCCGACGACGCTCGCGCTCGCCGAGTACGCGCCGGCTCCCGAGGGGATCGACCGCGGGCTCGGACGGGCCTGGTGGACCCTCGAAAAGCTGGCCTCCAACGCGCGCACCCAGATCGAGCTTCGGTTCCCCGCCCGGACCGACGTCGAGGCCAACGACCTCGATTTCTACGTGGCCGGCGTCGACGAAGCTCATCTCCTGGGCGCCGATCCGCTCCCCGGCGACTGGGACGTACGCCTCCCCCGCGCGATCATCGAGGCGGCCGAGGCCGCCGAGAACGGCCCTACCGACGAAGAGGAGGTGGACTACGATGCCGCGGAAGCGAGCGCCCACGTCTCCGAAGACGAAAGCTGAGGATGAGCCGAAGGTCCGGGCCGATGCCCTGCGGCCCACGATCGACCTCGCGCGGCTCATCCACTCCCAGCTCGTCGATGGCGAGATCCCGCGGATGCGCCTGCCGCTGCGGACCAAGCAGAACATCGCCTTCCAGATGCGCGAAGGCGTCTGGCGGCTCGGCAAGGCGACCGGGACGCGGAGCGCGCGCAAGCTCGACGGCGCCCTGATGCTCCTGAGGACGTTCTACCTTGTCGATTTCATCAACGAGATGGCCCGCGACGGGAAGACGTCGACGTTGCGGGAGCTCTACTACATCAGCGAAGGATGGGAGGAGGGCAAGTTCCACAGCGAGGACGAATCGAACCTCCTCGTCGAGGATCTCGAGGTGATGTGCTCGCGCCTACGCGAGGACTTCCGCCTCCACCCCGAGGAGAACGGAGCCAGTATCATCGGCGACATCACGATCCGTGAGCGGAACCGCAAAGGAGCGGTCAAGACGATCAACTGCCGGGAGGATGTCGGAGACGGGGGATACGCGCTCCCGTCGAACGTCGAGAAGGAGAAGATCGAGTTCGTGAAGGCGAAGGCCAAGTTCGTCATCGCGATCGAGTGCGGCGGGATGGTCGACCGGCTCGCCGAGAACGGGTTCGACGAAGCGAACGATGCGCTCCTCGTGCATCTGAAGGGGCAGCCGGCCCGCTCGACGCGCCGCTTCCTCAAGCGCGTGAACGAGGAGCTGAAACTGCCCGTGGTGGTGTTCACCGACGGGGATCCCTGGTCGTTCCGCATCTTCGCGAGCGTCGCCTACGGCGCGATCAAGACCGCGCACATCTCCCAGTACCTGGCGACCCCCGGAGCGGAGTTCCTCGGTGTGACCGCCTCCGACATCGAGAACTACGACCTTCCGTCCGACCGCCTCAGCGAGGTCGATATCAAGGCCCTGCAGGCCGAGCTCTCCGACCCGCGCTTCGCAACGGCCGAGTGGCGCTCGGAGATCGAGCTGATGCTCAAGAACGGGAAGAAGGCCGAGCAGCAGTCCCTCGCGAAGTACGGCCTCAACTATGTGACGGACCACTACCTGCCGGAGAAGCTCAAGGAGATGGGCGTTCTCTAACGACGTGCGGCGCGCCAGAGATGCGGCGCGCGTCCCGGGCCGCCCACGCGATCAGAGCGACCAGCGCGGCCAGGAACCCGAACTGGATCGAGGCGAGGCCGAGCGGGACCGCGCCCGACGCCAGTCCGGCCCCGACGGACGCCATTCCGACGAGCACCACGAACGCCCCGATGCTAGCGCCCAGGACATGGCCGGGTTCCCGGCGCAGTCCGGCGGCGAGCGCGATCATTGCGACGGTGAGGAGGAGGAGGAGACCCGCCGCGATCTCGTGGATCAACCCGACCCACGTCGCGGGCGACGCAAGGCACGCCGGGAACGCCGGACAGGTGGCGGTCTCGCTCGTCGTGCCGAGGACGATGAGCGTGGCCGCCACGAGCCCGACCGCGATCGCGACGAGCCCCACCGAATAGAGCGCGTGGGCACGGCGTTCGAACGTGGTCATGGAGGGGCGAGGGAGCGCTACGCCTGTTTATCTCCGAGCCACCGCAACCGGGCGGCGTTAGGCGAGCCCGAGCACGCGCCGACCGTCGTCGGAGAGGACGCGGTCGAACTCCTCGCGAGCGACGTAGACGAACGAGTCGGGCGCGAGCGCGACGCGTCGGAAGTCGAACCCCTGCTCTCGGAACTCGGTCCCCTCCGCCGCCGACTCGACCGCCGTGCCGGCCTCGCGCGGGCCCGGCCGCACGCCGTCCGGGGCGAGGAACAGGAGATCGGCGCCGATGTCGAGGACGACCGAGGCGCGAGGGACGATGACCCGCAGGTGGATCAGGTGGGGGCGCAGGCGGCTCTCGCTCTCGGTCTCGGTCCGGGTGAAGACGACGAACTCGATCCCGCCCACGGTCGCGAGCCGATCGTAGGAGAACGACTTGTGCCGGAACTCGAGAATGTTCACCTCGAAATCGGAAGGTTCGAGCACGCGCGCGGGGAACCGGGTTCGCTACATAACAGGGGTCGGGCGCGGAACCTTCCCGTCCCGGCCCGCGTCCGCCCTCGACCGGCCGCCGGTAACGCTAATAAGCCATAGAGGCACCGCGACCCCACTCGGATTGGGGTGCGATGAAACGTAGCTCGCGCGCATGGAAGAAGCGCGGCCACATGCGATGGAAATGGCGCAAGAAGCGGATGCGCCGACGCATGCGGGCCCAGAAGATGCGTAAGCAGTGAGGGCCGGTCGGCCTTCACTGCAACCGGATCCGCTCCCTTCGGAGCGGATCCCCTTCCCCGGCGTTTACCAATCGAGACGGGCGAGCTTGCGGGCCTCTTTGGTGGCTTTCTTCCACTCCTTGTAGTGGGCCTTGCACAGATGCGCCCGGCGCCCCTTCTCCGAGAGCTGCGGGAACGCTTTGCGCGCCTCGGTCAAGGCAAGGTTGCGTTCGGCCTCTCCCCCGCAGCCAGGGACCGCGCAGATGGAGGGCGTCGGGGCCTCGGGGCTCACCGGCGGCCCCGCTCCCGAAGAACCTCGGAGACGAGATCCGGAATCTCGAAGGGGAACCGCCCGACCCGCGCACCGGCGGCCTCGAGCGCGGCCTGCTTCGACTGCGCCGTGCCCTTGCCACGCGAGATGATCGCTCCGGCGTGGCCCATCCGCTTTCCGGCGGGTGCGGAGCGGCCGGCGATGTAGGCGACCACGGGCTTGGTGAAGTGATGACGGATGTACTCCGCGGCGTCCTCCTCGGCGGTGCCTCCGATCTCTCCTACCAGGACGAGGATATCGGTGTCCGCGTCGTTCTCGAACCAGGGAAGGGCATCGACGAAGGAGGTGCCGACCACGGGGTCTCCCCCCAGGCCGATACAGGTCGACTGGCCAAGACCGTTCTCCCGGATCCCGTTGACGATCTCGTAGGTCAGCGTCCCGCTTCGGCTGATGACCCCGACGCGTCCCGGGCGGAAGACGACGTTCGGGATGATCCCGACCTTCGCCTTCCCCGGCGAGGCGACGCCCGGACAGTTCGGGCCGACGATGCGGGCGCCCCGCTCCTTCGCGTAGTGGTACATGATGAGCATGTCGTGGAACGGGATGTGCTCGGTGACGATCACGACCAAGCGGATGCCCGCGTCCACGGCCTCGAGGAGCGCGTCCTTGGCGAACGGCGCCGGAACGAAGATGCACGAAGCGTTCGCGCCCGTTCGATCCACGGCCTCCCGGACCGAGTCGAAGACGGGAACCCCTTCGACCTGGGTGCCGGCCTTACCGGGGGTCACACCGGCGACGACCTTCGTGCCGAAGAGCTTCATCTGGCGAGTATGCCCGCTCCCCTGATGGCCCGTGATGCCCTGGACGACCACCCTCGTGTCGGCGTCGACGAGGACGCTCATGCGCGACCTCCGGCCGCCGTGGGGCCCTGGGCGGCGGCGACGACCGACTGGGCCGACTCCTTCAGGCTCGAGAGCGCCGTGATGCCCGCCTTGCGGAGGATCTCGATCCCCTCGACCTCGTTGTTCCCGCGGATCCGCGCGACGAGCGGGAAGCGCTCGGCCGGCGGGATCTGGCCCATCGCCTGCACGAGACCGGTCGCGACGGTATCGCACCGCGTGACGCCTCCGAAGATGTTCAGGAACACGGCCCTCGGTCTCGCTTGAGCCATCAGAAGGAACGCCTCGGACACCTTCGCCGGGTCGTCCGTACCCCCGAGGTCGAGGAAGACCCCCGGGTGGCCCCCGAACTCCGTGAGCACATCGAGCGTGGCCATCGTGAGTCCGGCCCCGTTCGCAATCACGCCGATGTTGCCGTCGAGCTGAACGAAGGCGATCTCCTTCTCCCGTGCGATCTCCTCGAGCGGGGTCCGGTCGTCCCGGATCTCGGAGTACTCCGGATGCCGGAACGCGGCATCATCTTCGATGATCACCTTGGCGTCCAGGGCGACCAGTCCCTCTCCGACCACCGCGAGCGGATTGATCTCGATGAGCTCGGCATCCTCGGCGTTGAACGCCTTCCACAAGGCGTCGAGCAGCGGGGAGAGGGCCCTGCTCGCGGCTCCCGTGAGCCCGAGCGACTGGGATGCGCGGCGCTTCTCGTACGCTGCGAGGCCGGGGAACGGATGGATCGGCTGGCGGATGATGGCCGAGTCCTCCACGATCTCGATCTCGACTCCTCCCTGGGAGCTCGTCAGGAGGATGGGGACGCGCGCGCTCCGATCGAGCGTGATCGCGACGTAGAGTTCCCTCCCGATCGCGAGCTTGCCTTCGAGGAGGACCTCGCGGACCCGCTCTCCCTTGAACTCGAGTGCGAGGATCGCCTGCGCCGCCGCGCGGACCTCTTCCGGGGTGTTCGCGAATCGGACGGCCCCGCCCTTCCCGCGGCCTCCGGCGAGCACCTGAGCCTTGATGACGCAGGGGAGAGGTACACTGCCGTCCCGGACCCACTGCTCGGCCTCCGCAGGGCTCCGGGCGACGCGCCCGGGGGGTAGCGGAACCCCATACTTTCGGAAGATCTCCTTGCCTCTCCACTCGGCCAGTTTGACCATGCTCGCGCGCCTCGCCCGCGCGAAGGTTGCGCCGTATTAAGGCCGATGGCGCCGCACCGCGGGCTTCCGGGATCGGGCCGCCCGGGCCGGGGGTCGCGCTCGGCGGTTGTTGAGCTCGCGCCCGATGTCGTCGAGCAACTTTCCCGCGAACGTGTTCTTGGTCCCCCGGATCCAGTGATGGCCCCCGCCCGGAGGCAGCACGAGGGCGTTCGTGGTCGGGCTCCCCATCGTAGCGACGTCGTTGGCGACGACCCAGTCGAGACCGGCGGCACGCTGCAGGCGGCGCGCGGAGGCCTCGAGCTCCGCGTCGGATCGATCGGCTTCGAGCTTGAACCCGATGAGGCGCGTGGGAGGGGGGGCGAGCCGCCGCAGCTCGGGGAGCACTTTGGGGGCCGGGCGCAAGACTATTTCGAGATCCGCGCGATCGTGGGACGATATCTTCCCCGACGCGCGTGCGGTCGTGAAATCCGACAACGCGGCCGGCACGAGGATCGTGGAGGTCTCGCGAAGCTCCCGCGCCCGGCGGCGGGCCAACGCGCGAAGATCCGCGACGCTTCGCCAGGTCCGCGTGGCGATGAAGGAGGGTATCGGCACTTGCATCGGCCCGGCCCACAGCTCCACGTTCGCCCCCCGGAAGTGTGCCTGCACGGCGAGGGCGATCCCGGTAGCGCCACTGCTCTCGTTGGTGATCGATCGGACTCGGTCGATGGGCTCGCGGGCGGCGCCCGCGATCACGACGACCTTTCGTCCAGCCCACGGGCCGCGGGCCGCGCGGTGCAGCACCGCCGCGGCGACCTCCTCCGGGGTTGCCAGCTTCTCCTCGCCCTCGACCGTCTGGCCCTGGATCAGCTCGATTCCCCAGGAGCTCAGCTTCGCGAGGTTCTCCCGGACGGCGGGGCTGAGGCCCATGTGGGTGTGCATCGCGGGGGCGATCAGCATCGGAACGCCACCGCCGAGGGCCATCGAGGCGCAGGCGGTCACCGGAGTGTCGTCGATCCCGTGCGCGATCTTCGCGATCGTGTTCGCGGTCGCCGGAGCGATGAGGTAGAGGTCCGCACGACCTTCGCCGGGGCCGAGCAGGGTAACGTGTTCGACGTTCCCGCTTAGTTGCACCACCGGAGGATGGCCCGTGGCGAACTCGATGACCTCCGGAGTCACTAGGCGGGTCGCGTCCGCGCTCATCACGGCCTGGACGTCGGCGCCATGGCGTATCAGCTCGCGAGCGATCCGGGGGACCTCGATCGCAGCGACCGACCCCGAGATCCCGAGCACGATGCGCCGCCCGGCAAGGAGGGAGGTCGCTCGACCGCGGATCGAATCGCTCGGGTGGACCATGGATCACTGCTCCCGGCGGGCGCACGGAGCTTCGAGAGCGTATAGGCCCGGCCCCCTTAAGACGGTCGTTCCGCTTTGCCCCTCGATGCCCTCACGGAAGCCTCGCCCGCCCCGCCCGGCGGCTCGAACGACGCCGCCGGAGGCCGCTCCGCTCGAGGGCCGAGAACTCCCCGTCGTGGGCCGCGCCTCGGAGTCCTCCTTCGTGGCCATGCCGGCGGTCCGTGTCGCTCCCGCGAGCGTGGCTCCACGTCGGGTGCGCCGGGGCGTGGTGGTCTTCGACCTGGACGGCACGATCCTGGACGATCTCTCGCTGATCAGCCACGTGGCGTCGGACGTGCTGAACAAGGCGTTCGGGACCCCGCCCGAGGAGGGTCGGATCCATTACCTGGCCACGACCGGGATGCCGTTCGAGGCGCAGCTCGCCCAGCTGTACCCGGACGCCCCTGCGGCCTTGCGCGCTTCGACCGCGCGGACCTTCCACCAACGCAAGATCTCCGAGGCCTACGCCCACGCCGGGCCGTTCCCCGAGATCCCCAAACTGCTCAAGCGGCTCGATCGAGAGCAGTGGACCATGGTCATCTCCACCGGTGCGGAGGCCGAGATGGCCGACCTGATGCTCGAGCGAGAGGGGTTGCGGTATTGGTTCGAGGACGTCCTAGGCTCCAAGGACGGGACCAAGCGCGAGCACCTCGCAGAGTACCGCCGACGGTACCCCGGGGTTCCTCTGTTCTTGGTGGGAGATTCACGCTTCGACATGGAGGCCGGCCGCGGCGTCCCCGGGGCGCTCCCGGTCGCCCGCGCCACCAGCCTTCACGGCTGGGCCCTCACCCCGGAGGATCTGCGACGTTGGGGGGCCGCGTGGGCGGACTACTCGCTCACGGGCCTACCGGAGGCGCTCGCCTCTCTCGAGATCGGACGCGCCGCGCCTTCGAAGTCGAAGGTCGCTGCGAAGAACCGCCCGAACACCTCGCGCCGGCGCGGCGCGAAGTAGGGCCGGGACCGAGAGTCTCAGGAAACGGGGGACGGCCCCGTCTCGCTTTGAACCCGGGTCGAGGGATCCACAGTCCCCCAGGATAGGCCAAGCTACCCCATCCCGGCCACGCCGGCCGGAGTTCGGGCCAAGATGAAAAGCCTTGCTCGCGCCGGAACCACCCGCCGGTCGCTTCTTCACCGAGGCAGGGAGGAGTTCTCGCGCTCCAGGAACGCTTGCCGCGCGCGTCGCTCGGCGCGTCCGACGTAGACGAAGAAGCCGCCGAGGCCGATGCCGAGCGTTACGTACGCGTAGAGGTACGCCCCTTCCCACCCGATCCCTGCGGCCGCGAGCGCGACCCAGAAGCTGACGCCGAGCGCGATGAGGAGCGCTCCTCCGATGACGAACCCCGTTTCGCGGAGCATTCGAGCGGTACCCCCTCCCCGACAGGCCCCGCCGGGTTAAGCCGACCGTGCCGCCGGGCCGCTTCCCCTGCCCGTGCCGTTATGACCTCTGCAGTTGCTCCGGGTGCGATGGCGTTTACGCCCTTCGCGTCGGTCGACCGCGAGGCCCTGCGCTGGCTCCGCGTCGGCCCGACCTCGCCCGAGTTCCAGCTCCTATCGGGGCCGGTGCTGGTCGGTTCGCTCTCCTGGACGAGGGCCCAGGGATCCCTCGCGCTCGCTCGGATCGCCGATCGGGAGTTCACGATCAAGCGGGTCGGTTTCCTGAACCCCCACGTCACCGTTCGGCGGAAGGGGGAGGAGAAGGATCTCGCCCGCCTCGTCGGTCACCTCAGCCACCATCGCATCGAGCTCGCCGGCGGCGCCCGCTACGACCTGAAGCGCGCGGGACTGCTCGTTCCGGCCTGGCAGCTTCTCGCCGACGATGGGACGGAGCTCTCGCACGTCGAGCCCGTGCGGGAAGGCCGTCGTCTCGACGGCGGGACCGTTCAGGTATCCGCCCCCGCTCGCGACCTCACCGAGCTTCCCCTGCTCCTCCTCCTAACGTGGTACTTCATCGTCCTCTCCTGGCGCGAGGACGAAGCCGTCTCCGAATGGACGGACCACGCCGAGGGCCAGTTCTGAGACCGCGCCGTACCGCGCGCGCTCACTTCGGGGCCGGCGGGAAGCCCACCGCCCGGAGCAGGCGCGGGATCATCACATCGTATCGCGGGCCTTTGTCGAAGTGGCCTCCGGGAAACTCCTGGTGATCGATGGAGACCCCCTGGCGTCGTGCCTCGGCCGCGAAGACACGGGAAGAGACATCCAGCCCGAACTCGTCCTTCAGGCCGCCATCGGCGTAGACGTAGGCGAGCGACCGGAGCGCGGATCGGTACCTCTCCTCACGGATCATGCGGACCGGGTCCCAGGCGAGCCACCTCGCCCAGACGTCGGGCCGGAGCTCTCCGGAGTCGAGGTCGAACGGTAGGTCGAATCGGCCCGGTTCGGAGTCGATCGCCGAGTAGCAGGAGGCATACGCCATCGTCGACAGCGCCTGCAGATCCTCGTTCTTCGGTCCGAAGCCGTCGGTCGGAGTTTGGAACAGCGTGCGTAGCAGTGCTTCCGGCCCCCCGGCTCTGCGGATGGCGCGGAGGGCGTGGGGGAAATCCGGCGGATAGCAATACTCGAAGTACATGTCCCCCGCGTTCGACGCCGCGGCGCGGAAGACATCGGGGTGCCGCAGCGCCAAGAACAGGGCCCCGTACCCTCCGCTCGAAGTCCCCAGGGTCACGGTCGGCCCCGTGCGGTACTTCGCTTGGATCATTGGAACGATCTCGTCGACGACGTAGTCCTCGTAGCGTCCCGTGGCGCTCGAGTTCATGTACTGGCTTCCTCCGAGCGTCGTGATGCAGTCCGGCCCGACCATGACGGCCTCGGCGGCGGCACCGCTCCGGATCAGGCGATCGAGCCGAGCTACGATCGATTCGCGCAAGTAGTCCGAAGAACGGAAGTGGGCCGGGCCGGCTCCCGTGTAGCCCGAAAGC
The DNA here is from genome assembly GCA_035532555.1 of Thermoplasmata archaeon. Classification (NCBI taxonomy): domain Archaea; kingdom Methanobacteriati; phylum Thermoplasmatota; class Thermoplasmata; species Thermoplasmata archaeon. The sequence goes on from DATKQS010000024.1 coordinate 209,357, forward strand.
AAGATCAAGAGCGGTCGGCCCTCGGTGCGGCCGGACGGTGGGATGTAGACGGGCACGCTGCGCTCGGTCGGATCTCCCCATGGATTCCCGCGGAGCACCGTACTCGTGAACCGATGGGTCTCGATCCGGCCGCTCAACTCCGGAGGGAACATCTCTTCGGCGCGTGCATCGGTCGGGACTTTCCAGGTCATGGCACCGCCATTCCGAAGAGGGGCTTACGGGTTCCGTTCGGGCGCGCTCCCCCGCGCACTCCTTGGATTCGGCCGGAGTGAGGTGCGCGTTAGCGCCGGCTTGAATAAGGCTGCGGGCTCGTTTCTCACGGAGCAGGGATGGAGAAGTGGGGTGCGGAAGCGTTCCGCGGGGATCGGCTCGACCGGCCCGGAGATTGGGGAGTCTGCTTCCTCGCCGACTGGTGCCCGTTCTGCCGGGATTACGTGCCCCGGTTCCAGAGGCTCGATGGGGTCGCTCCGTTCCCCCTCGCCGTCGCCGATGTCACGGACCTCGAGAGTCCCCTGTGGGACATCTTTCACATCGACGTCGTCCCCACGCTCGTCGCGTTCCGCGACGGAAAGGCGATCTGGCGCAAAGACGGGGTGCGAATGGTCGGACTCAACGCGAGGGACCTCGACGAGCTACGCCAAGCGCTCGCCCGGTGACCCCGACCTCGCTCCTCCCTCCCTGCCGGCCGTCCTCGGGGTTTTTGACCCCCTGCTTCCTTCCCGGTGGCCGTGGAATCCACCTCGAAGCCCGTAGCACTCGTCACCGGAGGGGGTACGGGTCTCGGGCTTGCGATCGCGGCGGGGCTGGCCGACGACGGGTACGACCTCGCGATCGCGAGCCGATCGGACGAGCACCTGACCCGCGGCTCGGCCGCTTTGCGCCGGCACGGGGCTCGGGTCGTCGCGGTCCGGACGGACGTGAGGGAGCCGGATCAGGTCGATCATCTCCTCGCGGAGATCCAGCGCGAATACGGACGACTCGACGTCCTCATCAACAACGCCGCCGGCAACTTCCCGGTCGCCGCCGAGTCGTTGTCCCCGAACGGATGGAGAGCCGTCGTGGGGATCGTCCTGGACGGGACGTTCTTCTGCTCGCGGGCGGCGTTCCCCATGCTCTCTCGCTCGCCCCACGCCTCGATCGTCAACATCATCGCGGCGTACGCATGGATGAGCGGGCCGGGAACCGTTCACTCGGCGGCCGCCAAGGCCGGAGTGCTGGCGCTCACCCGGACCCTCGCGGTCGAGTGGGCCTCCCGGGGGATCCGGGTGAACGCCGTCGCTCCCGGACCGATCCGCACAGAGGGCACCGATCGACAGCTGTGGACCTCGGAGGAGCTCGTCGAGCGGGTCCGGCGCGGCATCCCCATGGGACGGTTCGGAACCCCGGAGGAGATCGCCGACGCAGTTCGTTTCCTCGTGAGCTCTCGGGCGGGCTACATCACCGGCCAGGTCCTTGCCATCGACGGGGGCCAGTGGCTCGGCACGGGGGTCATGGAGCTCCTCCGGCCGTTCGTGTCCGACCGCTCCTCAGTGCCTCCCGGGAACCCCCCGGGGTGACCCGTCGGTTTCTCTCGGCCCGAGGGCGGCGACAACCCCACGCGCGGGGCATGGCGAGGGACGGGCCTGGATCGTCGAACTCCGAGGTCGCTCCTACTACGGAGGCCGTAGGTAGAACGCGATGCGGTCGGGATCGGAGTCGGCGTTGGCTACATCGTCGGTACGTTGCGTTCGACGAGGAATGCGAGCAGGGTGGCGACGTAGAGGTCCGGGTGGGTGATCTGCGGATCGTGTCCCGCGTCCCGCAGTTGCCGCACGGTCGCGTTAACGAGGGCTCGCTCGAGCGCCACGCTCATGCGGTGCAGGAAGGCCGGGCTCACCGTTCCCTCCGTCAGGAGGATCGGGATCAGCAGCTCGCGGAGGCCCGGTCCCGCCGGGGGTCGTTCCGTCGCCGGGTCGCTGAACTCCTCCAGCCATCGCGGAGTGTAGCGCAGCAGCTCGGCCCGCGTCTCGGGCCGGAACCGATCCCACGCCGTCGGGTCCCCGGCGAAGTGCCCGAAGACCTCCCGCGCCGCCCCTTCCAGGTCCCCGCGCCGGATCCGGTCCTGCTCCGCGCGAAGGCCCGAGCGCAAGCGCTCCGCCTCGGGGGCCGTTGCTGGATCGTCGTCCAGCAGGCCCAGGTACGGCGGCTCGTGCAGCGACAGGCTGCGCACCAGCTCGGGCCGATCTACGGCGAGGCGGAGCGCCACGATCGCCCCGTAGGAGTGTCCGACGAGGTGGGCCGGATAGTGGTTCGTGGCCTCGAGCAGGGCGCCGAGATCGGCCGCGTCACTCTCCAGAGCGTGGGCTCGAGGGACGAACGTGCTCTGCCCGTGCCCCCGACGGTCGTAGGCGATCACCTGCATCGATCCGGCGAGTCCCGGAAGGACCGCGCGCCAGGACCGTAGGTCGACCCAGGACCCATGCACGAGTGCGGCCGGATCTCCCTCGCTGCCCCGGGCCACGTAGTGGAGCTCGACTCCGTTCGCGTGGATACTCGGCATCGATCGCTCCGACCCGTCACCGACGACGCGCGACGTAGAGGACCGCGAGGGAGTTCGCCGGCGCATTGTGGGTCTCGACGCGATGGAAGCCGCTCGCGTGCAGTAGCCGGCGTGCCCGCTCCACTCCCCACGCCGTCCCCAAGCCCGCGCTCCCGTGCGCGAGCGACACCGGCAGGCAGTACGAGACGCTGATACCGTAGAGAAACGCGGCCCCCGGGTTCCCGAGGTTCGCCTCGAGGCGGCTCGATGCTCGCGGTTCCTCCGCGAACAAGATCCCGCCCGGCTTGAGCGAGCGCGCCACGGCTCGGAGCGCAGCGGGAGGATCTGCGAGATCGTGGATCGCATCGAACATCGTGACCGCATCGAAGGGCCCGAACTCGGTCACGCGTTCGATCTTGCCTCGCACGTGCTCGACGTTCGTCAGGCCCCAGGCGCGGGCCTCGGCGCGCGCCATGCGCAACGCCGCCGAGGCGTCGTCGATCGCGATGAATGTGGAACGGGGGAACGCTCGAGCCAGGAGGTGCGTCGTGTGCGCACTCCCACAGCCCAGGTCGGCGAGACGCGCGCCCGCCCGCAGTCGCGCCGCGAGCCCCCGCGCGAGCGGAAGGTACGCTTGCACCAGCAAGGCGTCGTATCTCCGGCGGTTGAGCTCATCCATGATCTGGGGGAAGTCGGGAAGATAGGCCGAGTACCGGACCCCGCCTCCGCGGCGGAACGCCCGAACGAGGCGGGATGCCTGAGGGGCGCCGACAAGCGCCATTCGGCTGCCGGCCGCTAGATTGTACGGCGAGTCTCCCGTGAGGCAGACCGCGCGATCGGGATCCAGGGAGAATGTGCGGCGGCGCGGCTCGTAGGCCACGATGCCCGCCGCGGCGACCGCGCTCAGCCACTCGCGAACGTACCGCTCCGTCAGGTGCGAGCGCTGGGCGATCTCCGCGCTCGTGCCGGGGGCCTCCGCGAGGGTCTTCCATAGGCCGGTCCGGGACCCGAGGTCGATCATCAGCGCGAGCGTCGCGTGGGAGTACGTATCGAGAAGCGTTCGCGCGAACCGGCGCGTCTCGGGGGCGAGTTCGATCCGATCGGTCACGTCCTGCCGACCCCTCGGCGGCTATATCGGTGCCCGCAGGGCGGCCCGGGCGGTGTCGCGGGCCCGTGGGGGCGATCGACCGCCGGCTTTACGTTCGGCGGCCGGTTGCGCGCTCCGGATGAGCCACATCTTCCAGCGGCCGCTGTGCGACATGGGACGGGCGTACGATTTTGCGTTCCGACCGCTGACCGGCGAGACCGAACCGACCACGGGGGGACCCTGCGACGATCGACCGACGCGCTTCGAGCTGTACGCCGCGCTCGCGGATCCGGCCTCTCCCCACGCCGATCGGCAGCGCTTTTCCCTGTGTTCCGAGCACGTCGCGCAGCTCCGGGGCTACGACGCCAAGCTCCAAGCGATGGGCCGGCCCAGCCGGTTCCGCACGACTCCGGCTTAGGCCGGATCGGTCAGGGAAGAGGCGCCCGGTACGCCGCGGTCCGCTCGAGGCAGATCTCCCACAGACAACCCGCCGCCTCGCGGTCGCGAGAGGCGCGCGAGGAGCCGTGGGGTCGGCTCTGGACGAAGTAGCGGCCGGTGACGCCCGCGAGCTCCGGAGCCGTCGCGACGTACGTCGGGGTGTCGGCCCCGTGCTCAGGAGATAGCCCGAACATTCGCTTCGCGACGCGGAAGGCCCGGGCCGAGAACGTTCCCCCCGCGTCGCCGAATCGGCTGCGGATGAAGCCCGGGTGGCAGGCGTTGAAGGTGACCCCGAGGCCCGCGTGGCGCCGAGCGGCCTCGTACGTCACCATCAGCAGGGCGAGCTTGGACTGGCCGTAGGCCCCCCACGCCGAGTATCCCCGGGCGCGGTCGAGATCCTCGAGGTGGAGGCCGGCGGTCCGATGGGCCGCCGAGGAGACGTTCACCACGCGCCCGTGGTGGGGCTTGAGCCGATCGAGCAGGAGCTCGGTCAGAAGGAACGGAGCGAGGACGTTCAGCGCGAACGTGGCCTCGTTGCCCTCGGCGGTGAGGGTCTGGGTGAAGAAGATCGCCCCGGCGTTGTTGATCAGCACGTCGAGATGGTCCGAAGAGGCCCGGACCTCTGTCGCGAGACGGCGGACCTCCACCGGTCGGGAGAGATCCGAGAGGTAGAAGCGGAGATCGGCGCCGGGGACCGTGCTATGGATTCGCTCGATCGTCTGCGCTCCGCGCTCCGCGGAGCGGCCCACGAGAAGCATCCGAGCGCCCTGGGCCGCGAGACGGGCGGCCACGACCTCCCCGATGCCCGAGGTCGCTCCCGTGAGCAGGCAGACGGGTCCGGTGCGGGTGGATGCGTCCTCCGGGGGTCCTCGGCCGGTCACGAGAAAGGTACCGGGGCGCCACGCTCCCGGGGACCCTTGGCGGTTGCGGGAGGGGCCCTCCTCGCCGCCTCGAGCGTTCACCGTTATAAGCCCCGGAAGTTGGCAGGTGTACATATCGGGGAAACCCCCCGGACGAAGGGACCATGGTTACCGTAGAAGTCCAGCACAACAAGTGCACGGGTTGCCAGCACTGCCGCGATGTTTGCCCTGTGACGGTGTTCGAGATGCAACCCCGCGAGAAGTTCCCGGACGCCGTGGACGACCCGGCCGTAGCCGCGAAGTTCCAGTTCCGGGTCGAGAAGTCCGCCGTCATCGCTGGACCGGACTGCATCATGTGCGAAGCGTGTCTCGCGGAGTGCGAGGGCGAATGCATCACGATCGTGGACGACGAGGGCAAGGTCCACCAGTCCACGTACAAGTAGACCCCACCGACGCGGGCCCCGGCCCGGCCTACGGCGCGCGGCCGGAGGGGCGATCGTGGGGGAAGAGGTCCTCGAGCAGCGGGGGCAGATCCTTCCACGATGAGAGCACCCGCTCCGGAGGCGGGTCAATCCGGTCCTCGGTGTGGGAAAGCGCCGCGTACAAGGCCCCGTAGTTGCGCGCTCCCTGGAAGAGGACCGAGCAGCGGAACCCCGCGGCCCGGGCGCCGTGGACGTCACTGCCGAGATCCCCGAAGTGTACCGCATCGGCCGGCAACGTCCCGATCGGCTCGAGGGCCTTCCAGAAGATCTCCGGCGCGGGCTTCGCCCATGGAAGCTCTTCACTGAGCGCCCAGGACTCGATGAACCGGGCCATGTCGAGGCGCTCCAAGACCCTGCGCATGCTCTGGCCGCTCTCTCCTACCAAGTTCGAAACGACCGCGATTCGGTAGCCCTCGTCGACCAGCCGGCGAAGCTGGTCCCGGGCCCCCGGGACCTCCTCGAAGGGCTGGGCCGCCACCAGGGTCTCGATGGCGGCGACCCAGCGCTCCGGCTCCGGTCGCCGTCCCGCGTGGCCCGCCGCGACGCGGGCGAGGTCAGAGATCGGCGCACCTCGGCCCTCGCGCGCGAGCGCCGAGGTCCACGCTTCGTGGGCGGCATCGGCCGGATCTATCGCCCGTCCCGGCTCGCGCCCGGGCGCAGGAGGGGAGGTCCGGAGGATTTCGGCAAGTGTAGCCTCCTGCAGCCCGATGTACCGGTCCTCGGCCTCGGGAGCCAGCTGGATCAGCGTGTGCCATAGATCGAAGGTGATGGCGGCCATCCGTCACCTCATCGGAGCCCTGGGCGAAATATGACCGTGCCGGGCGGGTCCCCGACTCGGTGGGATCGCCGGTCGGAGCCCCGGGGGGAGGCGGGGCGGCGCATCCGCGGTCGTGCGATCAGACGGTCCAAGGCGCGGGGATCCGCCGGAACGCGTGCTTCACGGTGGGCGTGCCTCCGCTCCGTGGGAAGCGCACGTCCACCGCGGCGGATCGGCCGAACGCGCCGAACTCGAGCGAGTACCAGGTGACGACGTACCCCGTCGTGCCGTCGTCCCACACGTACCCGAAGTGATAGCTGTCGGCGAGGAAGCGGCTCGAGTTCCGTGCGAGCGGGTACGAGCGCTCGAGCGCGTCCTCCGCGCTCGTGACGGGCCGGTCGGGGGATCCGGGGGACTCGAGCGGGACGTCCACCGTGAGGGGCCCCCGGGTGATGCCACGCCCGAAGACGTAGCGGGCGAAGCTCGTGCGCATCCGGTCGGCGCTCTTGCGCTCGGAGATCACGATCCACACGAACGGGTTGGACGTCGGGACGACGTGATCGTAGTCGCCGAGGCGATGCAAGCGACGACCGACGTAGAGGCGGGCCGAGAGTCGCAACGCGAAGTACGCGATGAAGAACCCCGCGAGCGCCCAGAGCGTGCCGAGGTAGATCGAGTAGGCCACGCTGTTACGCTCGACCCCGAGGAGGAGGTAGAAGGCGACGACGCTCACGATCAGCGTGAAGAAGTTGATCGCCCGGTCGGCGTCGAGCTCGAGCTTGCGCTCGGAGAACGGAGCGAGCGGTGGCACGGAGAAGTTCGTGAACCCATCCTGGAGGATATGGGCGCAGCCTCCGATCTCCATGACGATGAAGTAGATCCAGGGGCTCCCCGGGAGGATCAGAGGCGCGAGGAAGGCGCCCGCGACCGCTATGACGGTCACCCCGAGCAGCGAGTGGGTGATCCCATGGTGGCGCAACAGCGGCCAGCGCTTGCTCAACGGGAACAGGAGGGCGTCCGCGTCCGGGAGCCCACCGGCCAGCGCGCCGGCCGCGAGGTATCCGGGCTGAAGCCCCGTGATCCCGAATGTGATGAGGTAGGCGACGAGGACGTGGGTGAAGAGGTCCACGGAGGGGAGAGGAGGCGCCGCTTTACAGCAGGCCTTCCTCCATCACCTCGACGGACTCTACGTGGGGGATCTTGGCCAGGGCCTGTTCCGTCGAATCGAGCACGCCGCCCTCGTCCGTCATGACGACGCTCACGAGGAGGGCCCTGAGCCCGAACGCGATGTCCTTGACCTGCATGCCGCGGACCCGGACGCCCTCGGGCATCGCGGCCCGCACGGCCTGCGCGATCCCTTCCATGTTCGTCTCGACACCCGTGGGCATCAGGCGGAAGAGCACGGCCACTTGACCCATCGCTCGACTCCCCGGCCCGCTCAGGGCCCCGTGAACCCGCACTTCGGGCACGTGTAGAGCACGCTCTGATCGCGGCAGCGCGGGCAGCGGCCGATCGTGGCCTCCCCGCAGCCCGGGCACACGAACTGGGTCGAGCCCTTGACGGGCAGGGCGTTGCCGCAGCTGGTGCATTCGAGGGTCGCAGCCTCTGCCATGATGGATCTTCCAACCGCCCGCGGACCGTCTACGAACGGCCTCGGTTCCGCCGGCGGCCGCCCACCAAGATGAGAGATATAAAGGCCACGGCTGCGAAGGCGACCACGCCGAGCACGATCCACAGCGTGTAGTCCGGTGCGGGCCCCGTGATGTAGAAGGAGTAGGAGTAGCTGCCCTGCCCGTTCGGGAACGTGACGAGGCCCTTGTCCGCGGTCGGGATCGCGAGCGTGAAGGTGTGCGAACCCGCGGAGAGGGGCGCCGAGGGGTAGGCCCAGTTGATGGTGTAGACCTCGCCCGGCGTCAGCGTGGGCACCTTGTAGTTGCCCGCATAGGAGCCGTCGAGATAGATGTTGATCAGGAAGCTCAGGATCGTGGAGTTCGGTCCGGCGGTGATCGTCACCGTGAGCGTGTAGGGCTTCACGACGAGGACGGCGTACGTCAGGTTGATCGATTGGTTCTTGTCGAGGTAGACGGAGGAGATCATCACGTGGATCGTGACCGTCTCGCTGACGTTGCTTACGGTGAGGCTGCTGAACTGAGCGGTCGAGTTGATGAGGGCCCCCTTCGTGGGGCTCATGGAGACCTTGGTGAGGTTGGTCGCGCTGAGGGCGATGTAGTAGGTGATGTTCCCGATCATCACGCCCGAAGAGCTGTAGGCCGGGCCCCCAACCGCATTGATCGTGTAGAACTGCGTCGCGTTGTATCCGAGCACCGTCGGGCCCGTGATCGATCCGGTCAGGGGGGGCGATGCGGCGGTGGCAATCGGGTTGGCTGATGGCGGTGGGGCGGTCGGGCTTGCCGCCGCGCCACCGGCGAAGCCGATCGCGCCGGCGGCGAGGAGGGTCGTCAATAGGACCGCGAGGAAGACCGGGCCGGCCATGCGGCCGCGAGGGTTTCCGCTCATCGTCGCTCCCACCGGCGCGTGCGGTTCCAGCGCCAGACGACCACCAGAACGAGGAGCGCGATCGCCGGGACGAACACCAGGACCGGGACGAGCCAGTCCGGCAGGGTCGCCGGGGGACTACCTACCCCTGCTCCGACCAGGTGGAAGGTCGACGGGTCGACCGATATCGTCACGACCGGCACCGTCACTTGGGAGGTGCGCACGAGGCTCGAGTTCGCGGAGGACGTCGCCGCGCTGATCGTGACCGATCCCGGCAGGATGAAGATCGATCCCCGGGCGGTCAGGTTGAGCAGGTAAGTGGTGTTCGCACCGGCGGCGAGCTTGACGGGCCCGGAGATGACCGCGCCGTTCCGCGTGATGTTGTACGACCAACCGAGACTCGCGAGCCGGGTCCCGTCCACGACGTTCATCGTGGCCGTCTCGTTGATATTGCCCGTGTTGGCGATGTAGAACGGTATCAGGATCCGCGTGGGGGCGACCTGAACGGGGGAGGTCGACGGCACCGAACCGAGCGAGAGGCCGTAGTACGGCACGACATGGACGATCGGAGCCGGCGCGACCTGGGCGAGGGTCGTCCCGTTCGAGGCGACGATCGAGAGCACGATCGGCGGATGCGCCACGAGCTCGCCCGCCGGCACCCGGATGGTGACCCCGACGTTCACGGCGCCGGAGGTCGCTCCGGCCGGGAGCGTGACCGTGGACGGAGAGAAGGTGAAATTCCAGTAGGACGGGCTTCCGACGAAGTGCACGGTCTCTGGTCCGGTGCCGTTGCTCGTCAGCCGGAAGGAAAAGCCCGTGCTCGCTCCTCCGGGGATCGTAGAGGACGTCGGCCCCGAAAGCGTGCCCGTGACCCGGTACTCGAAGGCGTAGGCGAGCGTGAGGGTCGAAGCGAGGTTGCCCCGCACGATCGAGATGGTTTGGGACACGGTCGCGTTCGCGGGGGGTCCGTACGGCGTGCCCACGGCATAGGCGTGGACGGTGTAGCTTCCCACGGGCAACGAGACGGTGTACGGCACGCCGAGCGCGAGGCCCGTAAACACGGCGGTGGCGCTCGTTCCGGTGGCTCCCACGCTGAACGATACCGTCCCACCCGCGATCCCGCCCGCCGTCGGAGCGACCACCGTTACGCTGTAGCTCCAGGTCGGCTGGAGCGGGATCGACGAGGGGCCGACGGACGGTATCAGAATCACCTGACCGATCGCGGCGAGGGGGTCGCTCGGACCTCCACCGGACGCATAGATCGTGTACTCCCCAGGGGCGAGGAGAACGGAGAACGTCCCGTTCGTCGCGGTGAGCGTCGTCACGTTCAGCGACGGGTAGGGGCCCGAGATGCGGATGGTTCCCGATACCGGAAGCGTCCCAGCGGGGTTCGTCAAGGTTCCGTTGAACCAGACCGGGTCGATCCTCGCGGTCGTGACGATGGTGCAGACGGTGCTCGTCGTCGCGGGGACCGTGCAGGTCGCTCCGACGGCCGAGTAGGTGGTGTAGATGCTTCCGTTGGGGCCGGGGCCGAGGAGGGTGTCGCCGAAGGTGACGGTGTAGGTCGTCGCGGCCGGTAGGAGGACCGAGTACGATCCGGCGCTCGCGCTGCCGGTGACGTTGGCGAGGTCCGGGGCGTGGAACGTCAATGTCGCGTTCGAGTTGAGGATCTGGCCGGACGAGTCCACGACCGTCCCGTTGACGAGGTTGGCCCGCTGGGACAGATCGACGGGCGTCGTGACCTTGGCATTGTCGCCGACCTGTACGAGAGAGAGGTTTCCGTAGTATTGTCCGTTCCCCTTTCCGGTCGCGTAGAGGGAGTACGTTCCAGGGATCGCGAAGAAGCCCTTCTCGAACTGGGTTCCCGTCACGGTCGTGTTGACGAGCGCGGAGCGGAGGTGAACGGTGACCGAGGAGAGCGGGACGCCGGCCGGTACGACGAGCGTTCCGGTGACCAGGACCTGGGAGATCAACAAGAGCGAGAGCCGGGTCTGGCTGGTGCCGACGAGGATCGTGGTCGAGAGCGCCTGCGGCGGCAAGAAGATCGTGCTATTCCCGATCGTCGCGCGAGCGCCCACCCCGTAGACTCCGGGGTACATGGTGAACGAGTAGACCGGGCCGCCCGCGACCGTGAACGACCTCGCGGTCGGGCTCGAGCTCGTGAGGTTCACGGTGATCGGAACGCCCGCCGGCACCCCGTAGACGGTCAGGGTCACCGGGACGGGGGTCAGCGGCACGACGAAGTGCGTGAGGGCGACCAGTCCGGTCGGCGTGATCCCGCATTGCTGGGTCGTGTTGAAACCGAAGTCGGAGGCTCGCACGCAGTAGCTGCCGCCGGAGACCTGTGCCGCCACCAGCATCGTCACGCTCCCCTCCGCATCTGCGAACGCGGTCTCGGTCGGACCCCCCGGACCGGCCGAGATGTTCACCATCGCGAATGCGGCCGGATAGAGCTGACCGGTGGAGTTGATCGGGCTCCCCGACTGGAAGTGGACGAAGTTGCCGACGACGGGAGTCAGCGAGATCGTGCTGCCGTAGACGAGCGAGACCGAGGTCATCGTCGTGTAGACCGGGGTCGCGGCGGTGCTCAATCCCTGGACCGCCTGCACGGTGTACGGGCCCGAGGGCAGGAGCAGGGTGAACGCTCCGCTCGCGTTCACAGGGGTCACGATCGAAATGCCCGCCGCGTTGTAGGCGATCACGAACGTGCTCGTGGAATTCTGAGCGTCGGCCTTGCCCACGATGCCCGAGAGAGGGAATGCCGGCGCGAGGGCAAGCGTGGTCGGATTGGTAAAGTCGAGGCTCGCGGGAGTATGGATCGATGTCAGGCCACTATACAGCCGGTTCCCCACGTACCCCACCGCGTAGATCGAGTAGTTGCCCGTGGGCAGGGTCCCCGAGACCACTCCGTTCGAGTTCGTGGTGAAGACCATCGCCGTCGCCTGGGCCGTCGCGTAGTAGCTCAATGCCGAAGCGCTCGAGGAGAGCGTCGGTATCGGGACGAACCGGACGGGGAACCCCGCGACGGGCTGCCCGTTCGCCGTCACCGAAAGGTCGAAGGAGACGCTCGGGGTGATCACGAGGGTCAGGTTGATCCGCTCGCCGGGCTTCGTCACGATGGCGGCTTCCCCGAGCGATCGGTAGCCCGCGTACGGGCCGCTCGCGCTGACCGTGTAGTTTCCGGGCCCGAGGTTCCCGAGCACGAACCTGCCGGTGGAGTTGGACGTGGTGCTGGATACGACGCCGGTCGCCGAGATCGCGGTCACGGTCGATCCCGATACGGAGGCACCGCTCGGTAAGGTGACCGTGCCCTGGAAGATCGCCGGTGCGAGCCCGACCGTGGCGTTCTCGGGAGTGCTCGGTTTCACGGTGACCGCGCTCTCTGTGTAGTTCGTTCCGTCGTAGAGGATGTTGTAGTTGTAGACGCCCGGCGGAACATTCGACAGCAGGAACGATCCGCTCGCGTCCGTGGTCGCCGTGAGCTTGGTCTGGTTGACGGTCCCCCAGAAGACGACCTTCGCGCCCACCAGGAGCTGGTCGATCGAGGAGTTGTAGGAGGTTTGGTTGGCGTTGTTCCAGTACACGAAACCCTGCAGGCTGGAGGAGTGCACGACAATGGGGACGACCATGTTCGGGGTGTTGTACCCGAACCCCTGCGCGGCGGAGACATTGATCTTCATCGAGGAGAGGAGCACATTGCCGGCCTGAGAGAGTCCCTGGAACGTCCCGGTCGTCACGTTGACGGTGTCCTCCCCGGGAGGAAGGATCACGGAATAGGAGCCGTCCGCGCTGGTCCGGGCCATCTGGTGCGGGATCCCCCATGAGTCGTAGACGGTCACCATCGCTCCCGGGACCGGCGCGCCGTTCGGCAGGTTGACCGTGCCGATGAGCGGCTGGCCGGCGTAGTAGACCAGCATCGACTCCCCGCCGTTGAAGTACGACGTGGCGGAGGTGTCGGCGGTCCCGCCCGTCTGCGCCGCGAGCGCCGTGGCGGCGGGCAGGTTCATGGCGACATTGCAGTTCGGATTGGAGGAGGTCTCCCCCGGCGGACAGTAGTAGGCGGTCTTGTAGGCGACCTGGAAGTGCTGGAGCATCCAGCCGGGCTCGATCGGAGAGCTCGCGGCAGCGCCCTGGAGCCCCGGGATCCCGTTCGCGAGTCCGATATCGGTTCCGTTGTACCCGATGTAGATGTGATAGATCATCGACCGGTAGAACGGCGTGAAATAGTTGATGTAGTACTGAACCGCGCTAACAGACGCCGGCAAGGTGCCGGCGTCGTAGTACCTCCCATCGGACCCGAGGATCGTGACGTTGAAGTACGTCTTGGGGTTGCCACCGGAGTCGATGACGCGCCCGGTCAGGTCCGCCGGAGCGTAGAAGATCCCCGTGTTCTGGCCGCTGAATGGGAAGAGGCGGCTGTCGCTCATCGAGTAGCGAATCGACCAGCCCGTGTAGGACTGGAGGTCGTTGTAGAGCTTCGCGACCCCGTTGAGGGGAAGGACCTGCGCGATGTAGTACGAGATCACCATGTACATCGCATTCAGGCTCGTGAGCGTGTTCGGATTGACCGCCAGGAAGATCTGCGGGTTATTGATGACCTGATAGTAGTCGGTCGTCAGGTTGACCAAGAACCCCTTGATGATCGTCGGGCTGACCCCGTCGGCCGCGAGGATCTGGTTGATCGGTGCGGACAGGGTCGCGCCCGGTTGGCCCTGGGCCCCGACGAGCAGCGTGGCGACCAACACGCCAATTGCGATCGACTCGTTCTGGCTCAGGAGGAACTGGCCGCTCGGGTCGATCCCGTTCTGGAAGTTGTCGGCGACGGCCGGGTGCTGACCTTGATCGATCGCCTGGAATCCGTAATCCCACCAACTGATGAACGCCGGACGTTGCGGAGCCGGTACGTTCGAGTCCTGCATGGCGAGCCAGTTGTACGCGGCGGAATCGTACAGGTTCGGCGTGTCGATGGAGGAGCCGGCTGCTCCGAGGTAGTAGCCGCTCGCGCCCGCACCGCTCGCCTGGAGCCAGGACGGTAGCGAGTGGTAGATCTGGGCCGAGTACTGGGATTTCTCGTTGCTCGGGATCCCCGCATCCATCGCGTACCAGACGTTGGGGACGAGGAGCCCGACCACGACGATGATCACGAGCACGTGACGCGGCTTGATCGAGCGTCGGAACGCCCTCCAGCGACTGCGACGCTCCTCGGCGAGGGAGCTCATGCTCTCGCGCATCTCCGAGTAACGGCCCACATCCCAGAGCCGCTTGATCGCGAACGCGGGCAGGAGCGCGAACGCCGGGGCCCCCAGCAGCAGGAACTTCGACGCCGAGAAGGGCAGGTAGAGCGAGAGGATCCCGAAGACGAGGAACAGCGTCAGCCAGCGCTGGAACTTGTTGCGGACCAAATCCCAAGCGACGAGGGCCACGCCCACGAAGGCGAGGAAGAACGTGATCACTCCGTAACTGACGATTAATTGGTCGATCGAGGGCGACTGGGCCTCGGCGACGGTCGAGTAAATGAGTGTCTTGGTGAAGTAGCCCTGTCCCGTGACCAGGTTCGTGAAGTAGACCGGGCTCACGATCGACAACGCGAGGGTGGCGAACCCCACGATGGCCACGAGGATCGGGAGGGAGATCACCCAGGGGTAGTCCCGCATCAGCAGGAAGGGGAGCAGGAGGAGAAGGGTGCCGAAGAACAAGAGGAGCGGCAGGTCGAACCAGTTCGTGAACTCTCCCTGCACGAGGTAGTAGGGCACCGCGAGCGGGAAGCCCACGAGCCCGACGATCCAGGTGACGACGTAGACCCCGAAGGAATCGACGCGCCGGATCCGCTCGATGATCATCGTGATCAAGATGAACACGGCGATGATCGCCACGAGGTAGGTGTACCCCTGCCAGGCGAGCGCCAGCGCTCCGAAGCAGACTCCTGCGAACACCGCCCATTTGACGGCGCTGCGTTCGTAGCGTAGGAAGTTCCTAAGCCCGGCCCGGAACGACCCGGCGGACCGGTAGCTGACCACCCACCGACGCGAGCCGACCGCCTTCACGGCCCGCATGTACGCGTAGAGCGCGACCAAAATGATGAACGTGTAGAACGAGAGATAGTTGGCGTAGCCGTAGATCGATTCGTTGATGCTGGCGACGAGGAACGGGGAGATGATGGCGGCGATGAGACCGACCCGGCGGCCGCCGACCTCTCGGCCGATGAGGTAGGTCGGGAAGACGCTGAGCGCGGCCCAGAGGGGGGCCTGAAGGTCCAGGAACCACGCCCCGGCGACGTTGGCATTCCCGCCGAAGAACGGGGCGAAGACGATGCCGAGGATGGCGTTCATCCAGTCGAACAGCGGCTCTCGCGGGTTGATCGCACCGATCGGGTAGCGCAGCAGCGGATCGTGGATCAGATTCGTGTGATTCGCAATGATGTAGCTCATCACGCGCGAATGGTAGTACGAATCGGAACCGCCCGCGTAGGTGTACAGCGGCCCCCACAGTTCTACGACGGGCCCCGCCCAGATGGTACGGACGGCGAACGCGATGCCGAACGCCGTGAGGAGGATGGCAGCCGTCCAGCCGTGCTTATGCCACCAGCCTGATTTCTCCGATTCCATCGGCCTCCGGCTCTCCGAGCCGGCGGCGCGCGAGACCAAGGGCCGCTATAAATAGCCTCGGCCTCGTCAATATCGGCGCGCTCGTCGCCGTCGCAGCGCCCCGGGGGCTACCCGAGCGCTCGGAACCGGTAGAACGATCTCCCGTCGGCCAGCGGGTAGGCCTCGATGCGGACCTCGTCGCCGATCTTCAGGGCCGTCCACGGCCGGCCCTCGATCCGGCCGAAGAGGCGCAGGGGAGAGCCGGCAAGATCGACCAGGCCGACGGCGAAAGGCACGTCGGCCTCCATCCCGAGGGGCGCCCCGCCCAGCACCGCGCTGAACGCATAGATCCGCCCGTGTTCGGGCAGATCGATCCACTCGAGCTCTTCACCGTGACAGATGGGACAGGCGACGCGCGGTGGCCAGTGGACCTCGCCGTCCCGGGGGCAGCGCGTGGTCGAGACACGGCCCTCCTTGAGCCGGTCGTAGAACCGCGATAGCCGAGTCTGCCCGGCGCCTTGGAGTGGGAAGAAGTCCAGAAGGAAGGGAGGCGAAGGCGCCACCACCACCTTCGGACGCGGCGGCTCTAAGGGGACCGACGTGGGCGGTGCGGGAGCGACGGTCACCCGGGGGCGCTTACGGCCGGGGGGCGCGGATTCGCTCACGGCCCGCCACCTCCTTCGTAGACCATCACGGAGTGCACGTTGGCGCTCCCCGAGAGATTGTGAACGAGCGCGAAGCGAGGATCGGGGACCTGACGCGCCGCCGGGACGGCTCCCGCGAACTGTTGGAAGACCTCGACAGCTTGTGCGATCCCCGTCGCCCCGAGCGGGTGGCCGCATCCGAGAAGCCCGCCCCGCGGGTTGATGACGATATCGCCACCGAGATCGCTCCGCCCTTCAAGCGCGTACGGGCCTCCCTCGCCCGGCGGGCACAGACCGAGCGCCTCGTACTCGACGATCTCCGAGATCGTGAAGCAATCGTGGATCTCGGCAAAGTCGATGTCCTGGATGGTGAGCTTGGCCCGGCCGAGCGCCTCGCCGGCGGCTCGCGTCAAACCGGGCCACTGCGTCAGCGACCCCGCGTGGGCCAGGTTGTGGAAGTCGGAGTACTGACCGGTCCCCCGAATCCAGGCCGGACGATCGGTGAAGCGGCGAACGAACTCTTCCCCGGCCACGACCACGGCCGACGCACCATCGGTCATCGAAGAACAGTCTCCCAGCCGCAGCGGGGGCGCGACCACCGGAAGGCCGAGCAGCTTCTCGGAAGAGAACGTCTTGGCGTAGAACTGCGCGGTCGGGTTCGTATTCGCGAACCGGTGGTTCTTCTCGGAGACCCGCGCCAACGCTTCCGCCGTCGTCCCGTGCTCGAGCATATGGCGCTGGGCCACCATCGCGAAGAACGGCGGCGCGGTCGCTCCGTGCGGCCCGTCCCACGCCCGGTCCATCACGCATCCCATCGAACTGTTCGCCTCGGCCATTGACGGCAGGTTCATCTTCTCCACGCCGACCGCGACGGCCACGTCGGAAAGCCCGGCCGCGATCGCGGCGTAGGCCGAACGGATCGCGGACTGACCGGAAGCGCACGCGAGCTCGGTGCGCTGCAGGATGCGATACGGCCGAAGGCCCATCTGTTCGGCGGCGAGCGGCGCCACATGCGACTGGAACGCGAAACGCTCGGGCTCTGCGGAGCCCACGAACAGCGAATCGACGTCCTCTGCCCGCAACGGAGGCACCGCGCGGAAGAGCGCGGCCCCCACCTCCTGGGCGAGTTCCGACCACGTGGTAGGGCGCACCCCGAAGGGTGTGGTCGCACCTCCCACGATCGCCACGCGCCGGCTCATCGTCGCTCTCCCCGCAGCGCCTCGACCACGCGGTCCCCGGCATCGGAGGTGGTAGCCGTGCCGCCTTGATCGTACGTGCGCGCGCTCCCGCGCTCCAGGACGCCGGCGATCGCTCGCTCGAGCCGATCGGCCTGGGCGGTGAGGAGGCGGTCGCTGTTCCGGTCGGCGAGCCACCGCAACATCATCTCCACCGCGAAGAACGTCGCGAACGGGTTGACCTGGTTCTTCCCCGCGTACTTCGGCGCGCTTCCGTGGACCGGCTCGAACATCGCATGGTCGTCACCGATGTTTCCCCCGGCGGCGAACCCCATGCCCCCCTGCAACACCGAGGCGAGGTCCGTGATGATGTCCCCCATCATGTTCGTGGCGACGACCACGTCGTAGTGCTCGGGGTTCCGCACGAGCCACTGGGTGAAGGCATCGACGTACGCGTAGTCCCGACCGATCGTGGGGAAGTCCGACGCGACACGGTCGTAGGTCTCGCGGAAGAAGCGGCAACCCTCCATCACGTTCGACTTGTCCACGCAGGTGACGCGTCGAACCCCGTCCTCCGGAGCGCCCCGGTCGCGGCGCTGGGCGGTCTCGAAGGCCCGTCGAAGGATCCGCTCGGAGCCCTTACGGGTGATCACCCGGGAGTCGATCGTCAGTTCGGTCTCGCCGGCTCGTGCGAGCCGGCCGTGGAAGGGCGCGTAGAGGTCCTCCGTGTTCTCTCGCAGGATCACCATGTCGACCTTCGCCGGGGACCAGATCGTGCGGTACTCGCCGCTGATCCGGTGGGTGACCCCCGGATAGAGTCGGCAGGGCCGGACGTTCGCGTACAGATCGAGCCGAGAGCGCAGGCCCAGTACGAGCGCCGCGCCGGCGATGTCACCATTCGGGAGAGAGATTCCTGGCCAGCCGACTGCGCCGAGGAGGATCGCGTCCGCGGCGTGGGCCGCCGCCTCGGCCTCGGGCTCCCACTCCCGTCCGGTACGCTGGTAGTACTGGGCCCCTCCGGGGTGCTCGGTGATCGTCCACTTCGGCGCGCCGGTCTCCGCCAGCGCGTCCAGGACACGTCTCCCCTGGGCGATGACCTCCGGGCCCGTGCCGTCCCCGGGAAGCACGACGATGTCGTAGCCGCTCGTCCTCATGCCCGGGGGGTCCCGGCGGCGGCCTTGCGCTGCGCGAGCTCGACCTTCACCTTCTCGACGAGACCGCCGGCCTCGAGGAGGTCGAGGAGGTGGTGAGGGATGGGAGGGAAGGTGATCGAGCGATTCGTCCGCAGGTTCGTGATCCGGCCCGCTCGCATCTCGATCCGAGCGGTATCGCCCATCTCGAACAACGCGCGGACGCCCCGGGCCTCAATCGTCGGGATGCCGAGATTGATCGAGTTGCGATAGAAGATGCGGGCGAACGAGTCGGCGACGATCGCTCCGATTCCCGCGGCCTTGAGCGCGGCCGGCGCATGCTCCCGGCTCGAGCCGGAGCCGAAGTTCTCGTCCGCAATGAGGATGTCCCCGGGTCGAGCGCCGGCGGCGAACTCGGGAAGGCCGATCTCGAGCACGTGCTTCTTCAGTTCTTGCGGATCGATGATCGTGAGATACTTTCCCGAGATGATCTGGTCGGTGTCCATGTCGCGCCCGAGCGTCCAGACCCGCCCCTCGATGAGGTCCTTCATCGTGTCTATCCCCACCTAGGCGAACTCCCGCGGGTCGGCGATCTCGCCTCGGATGGCCGCGGCGACGGTCGCGGCCGGGCTCATGAGGTAAATCCGGCCCTCCTTCGGTCCCATCCGACCGGGGAAGTTCCGGTTGGAGGAGGACGCGCACACTTCGTCCGGGGCGATGATGCCCATGTTGCCCCCAAAGCATGCCGAGCAGCTCGAGTTCGTGAAGACCGCGCCGGCCTCCGTGTAGAGCTCGATGAGGCCCTCCTGGAGGCATTGTTCGTAGATCGACGTCGACGCCGGCGAGACGATGAACCGAGTGCCCGGGTGGACCTTGTGGCCCCTCAGGATCGCCGCGCCTTCCCGGATATCCTCGATGCGGGCGTTCGTGCAGGATCCCAAGAACGCCTGATCGACGTGGATGTGCTCGTTCACGACATCGGTGAGCGGGCGGACATTGTCGGGAGAGTACGGGCACGCGACCATCGGCGGCATCCCGTCCACGTCGATGTCGATCGTGCGCTCGTACGTCGCGTCGGCGTCCGCGTAGACCGGATGCATCGGATGCTTGGCGATCGTGCGCAGGTACTCGAACGTCTTCTCGTCGGGAGCGACGAGTCCGCACTTCGCTCCCATCTCGGTTGTCATGTTGCAGATCGTGAATCGCTCGGGCATGGAGAGCCGCTCGATCGTCGGCCCGGTCCACTCGACCGACTTGTACGTCGCACCGGTCGTCTTCACTTCGCCGAGCGCGCGCAGGACGAGGTCCTTCGCGACGACCCCGGGCCCGAGGTGCCCCTTCACGCGTATGCGCAGCGTCGATGGTACCTTCAGCCATAGGCGGCCGAGCGCAAGAACCGCCGCCATCTCGGTGGGCCCGATACCGGCCGCCACGGCGCCCATGGCGCCGAGCATGTTCGTGTGGGAGTCGGTACCCACCGCGAGGTCCCCCGGCACGACCCACCCGTGCTCGGCGAGGATCTGGTGACATATGCCGTGGTTCCCGACATCGTAGAAGTGGGGGAGGTCGACCTCCGTCGCGAACTTGCGCAGGATCCGGTGGAGCACCGCGGCTCCCTCGGTCGACGCGGGAACCCAGTGGTCGATCGCGATCACGACACGGTCTCGATCCCAGACCTTCTCGGCGCCCATCTGATGGAACGGAGCGACGGTCTGCGCGCCCTGTTCGTGCATCATCGCGAGATCGACGCTCCCCTCGATGATCTGGCCGGAAGCGACGTGATCGAGGCCCGAAGCGCGTGCCAGGATCTTCTCGGCGAGGGTCATCCCGCCGTTGCCGCTATTCATGCGCGGACCTCCTTGAGCCCTACCGCCTCGACCATCTTCCAGAACTCCACGTCGGAGATCCCTGGTTGTTCAAAGAGGTGGCGATACTCCTCGAGGAACGCTCGGAGTTCTTCCTTCGAACGCGCCTCGCCTTGGGCCTTGAGGCGTTGGAGGAGCTCGGCGAGCAGCGGCTCCGGGGCGACGATGCCCCGTTCTTTGAGCTTCTCGACGACCGCGGCCTTGCCGCTGTGCTTGCCCAAGATCATCCGCCGGTGCCGCCCCACGACCTCCGGCTGCATTGGCTCGTACGTGAGCGTGTGCGCGAGAATCCCATGCGTATGGATACCGGCTTCGTGCGAGAAGGAGTTGTACCCCACGATCGCCTTGTTCGGCTGGACGACGACGCCCGAGAGTTCCTCCACCAGTTGGGAAAGCTCGTACATCCGCTCGGTCCGCAGCCCGGTGCGTACTCCGTAGAGGCGCTCGAGCGCGAGCGCGACCTCCTCGAAGGCGGCGTTCCCGGCTCGCTCTCCCAATCCGTTGACGCATGTATGGGGAGCGGTGACTCCGACCTCGAGCGCGGTGAGCGTGTTCGCCGTCGCGAAGCCGAAGTCGTTGTGGCAGTGGACCGAGAGGTCCTTCGGGTGCACGCGACGCTGGAACTCCTCCAGGTACCACCGGAACGTGAGCGGTGTCATGATGCCGACCGTGTCGGAGATCACGAGCCGGTCCGCGCCGGCCTCCTGAACGTCCCGATATAGACGTTCCACGAAATCGAATGGCGCCCGGACCGTGTCCTCGGTCACGAATGCGACGTGGAGGCCGGCGCTCTTCGCCCGCCGAACACTCGCGATCGAGACCTCGCGCACCTCCTCCTGGGTCATCTTCAGCTTGTAGCGAAGGTGGACTTGGCTCGCGGCGACGAAGATCGCGATGTGGCTCGCGCCGCTCTGGATGACCGCTTCGACGTCGGCGGGAACCGTCCGCGCCGAGGCGAGTACCTTCGATTTGAGCCCGGCATGGGCGAGGAGGTGGACCGCGCGGGTCTCCTCGGTCGAGACGACGGGGATGCCGGCGTCGATGAGGGGAACGCCGATGTCGGCCAAGACCTCGGCGATCCGCAGCTTCTCTTCCGGGCTGAAATGCACTCCAGGTGTCTGCTCGCCGTCGCGCAAAGTCTCGTCCCAGAAGACGATCGGATCGGCGAACCGCCGTCGGGTCGCCGTGAAGGAGTGGTAATCCTCGACCAACCGCTCGTCGGCCACGACCTCTACGACCGGGAGTTTTCAGATAACCTTTGTTGCGAATCTTACGCCGGACGGCGACCGAAAAACGCCGGAACTTCCCCTCGGCCGGGTTATCCGTTAAATACGAGGGGGGCCTCGATTCTCTCAGAACCGGGGCGGTCCGCCGCCGGGTTCCGTACAATGACAACCCCTGCGAGCCGCACCGAAGCGATCTCCACCGAACCGATCCCCTCCCCCGGCACCCCTCCGAAGCGGCTCGCCGATATCTGCGTCATGATCGGGGGCCAGGGAGGCGACGGGACCCTCACCGTCTCCGACCTCTTGGGACGGTACTTCCGCAAGCTCGGCCTGTACGTCTACACGTCGCGCAACGTCCTCTCGCGCATCCGCGGGGGCCACGCGGACGCGTCAATCCGCGCCTCCTGCCAACCCATCCTGTCAATCAAGCCCGATGTCGACATCCTGATGGCGTTCGACGAACAGGCCATCGAGATCGGACGGTCCGAGCTCGGTCCGGAGGGGATCGTGCTGTACGACTCCACCGGGTCGGCCGCGGACGTTCCAAAGGCCTATGGATTCCCTTTCGCGACCCTCGTCGGGGGCCAGGTCGGCCAACCGATCTACAAGAACACCGCCGCCTACGGCGCCCTCAGTGTGCTGCTGGGGTTCGATCCGGTCATGACCCGCCAGGTCATCGAGGAACGGTTCACGCGTCGAGGGGAGGAGGCGCTGGCCAAGAACCTCAAGGCGCTCGATATCGGGCGGCAGGCCGCACTCTCCGTCCCCGGCCTCGCCGACCGCTGGCACGTCGAGGCCGGTGACGCGCACGACCAGATCCTCACGATCGGAAACCAGGCGGTCGCGCTCGGTTTCGTGGTCGGGGGCGGACGGTTCTTTGCCGGCTATCCTATTACACCGGCCACCGAGGTAATGGAGTACCTCCAGCGCTACCTACCGGCGTTTCAGGGTGTCGTGCGCCAAGCCGAGGACGAACTCGCCGCGATCAACATGATCATCGGCGCCGCGTACGCCGGCGCACGGGTGATGACCTCCACGAGTGGTCCCGGTCTCTCCCTCATGACCGAGGGGATCGGCCACGCGGGTGCGGCGGAGATCCCCATCGTCATCGCCGACTGCGCCCGAGTTGGCCCGTCTACGGGGCAGCCGACGCGGCACGAGCAATCGGACCTCGCCCACCTCGCGAACCTCGGGCACGGGGAGTTCCCCCGGTTCATCCTCGCCCCCGGGACTCCCCTCGAATGCTTCCAGCTCACCGTCGACGCACTCAACATCGCCGACAAGTGGCGGGCCCCCGTCATCCTCCTCCTCGATCAGGCGCTCAGTCAGAACACGACGACGAGCCCGCCGTACGATCTCGAGGGGATCCACATGGTCCGAGGGAAGCGCCTCTCGGGGGCCGACCTCGAGAAGATGACCGAGTACAAGGGCTACGCATTCACGGCCGACAGCGGAAGTCCGATCGCGCCACCCGGAACTCCGGGAGTATGGAGCCAGGTCACGGGCAACGAGCACGACGAGTGGGGGCACGTCTCGGTCAATCCGGAAAACCGCTTGAAGATGATGGCCAAGCGGATGGGAAAGATGGTGGCGGCGGTCCCGGATCTTCCGGCCGGAAAGTACTTCGGCGAACCCCACGCCAAGATCGGCATCATCGGATACGGGAGCACGATTGGCCCTATCCTCGAAGCCCAGGAGCGCCTCAAGACCCGGGGAATCCACACCCGGTTCTACCAGCCGCGGACGCTCTGGCCGGTTCCCGGGCACGAGCTCGATCCGTTCCTCCATGGCGTCGACGTGGCGTACGTCGTGGAGAGCAACTACACCGGACAGTTCGCGCGACTCATCCGCGAGACGGTTCCCTGGCACCACGCCAAACTCCGATCGATCCTGCGCTACGACGGCCTCTCGTTCCGCTCCCCCGACATCGTCCGCCCGATCACGGAGGGTGTGTAAGATGGTGCAATCCGCGAAACCCACCCAACCGATCTGGTGCCCCGGGTGCGGGGACTTCGCGCTCCTCGCGTGTGTCAAGAAGGCCGCGGCCGAGCTGAAGATCCCGACGCACGAGCTCGTGCTGGTCGGAGGGATCGGCTGCTCGGGCTCGATCCACAACTTCCTCGAAATCAACGGCCTGCACGCGCTCCACGGGCGTCTTCTCGCCCAGGCGATCGGGGTGAAGCTGGCGAACCCGAACCTGACGGTGTTCGCGGCCGGCGGCGACGGGGACGGTTATGCGATCGGGATGGGGCACTTCATGCATGCGTTCAAGAAGAATGTCTCGATCCTGTACATCGTGATGAACAATGAGACGTACGGCCTGACGAAGGGCCAACCCTCCCCCACGAGCCAGATCGGCTTCGAAGGGAACATCGAAAAGCCGTTCGACGCGATCCTCACCGCGCTGTCGATCCCGGCGCCGAACTTCATCGCCCGCACGTTCTCCGGCGACCCGAAGACCCTAACGGCGGTCCTGAAGGAGGCGCTCGAGTTCAACCGGGCGCACCGGGGGTTCGCGTTCATCGAGGATCTCTCCCCGTGCGTGACGTACAACGATACGTACAAGCTCTGGCGCGAGCAGGTCGTGGACGTGAGCAAACTGCCCGGCTACGATCCGTCGGACCGCAAGGCGATGTTCCGGCTCTGCATGGAGACGATGGATTCCGGGAAGATCCCGATCGGCGTGATGCACCGCCCCCAGGCGGGCGCCCCGCTCGACCCCGCCCTCGAGACGCGGGTGCTCCCAGCGGGAGCCCTCGGACCGGCCCGGACCGAGATCGAGATCGAGCCGAACATGGCGGCGTACGCGAAGCTCCTGCGCAGCGTCGCGTAGAGGCCGCATCTTCTTTGGGCTCGCGGGGTCTCCGCCCGCGCGATGTGGATCGGCATCGACGACACGGATAGCCCCCGAGGAGGGTGCACGACGCACGCTCTGACCGAGGTCGTCCGCGTCGCCCGGGACCTCGGCGTGGACCCGATCGGCGACCCGCGTCTGGTCCGCCTCAATCCCAACATCCCCTTCAAGACGCGCGGCAACGCCGCGCTCAGCGCCCGCTTCGGCATTGGGCGAGGACGTCGCCGGCGCTGCGGGTCGATCGATGGACGCGCGGTGTGGGCCTACGACCGGGGGGCCCGGCTCTCGCCGACGCTCGCGACCGATCTGATCGACGCGGCGTGGAAGGCCGTGCTCGACGCCTCGCGGGTCGGCGAGGCCGGCACGGATCCGGCGTTGGTCGCCTCGACGCGACGATTGCCGTCGTCGCTGTACTGGAACGCGGTCCGCAGTGTCGTCCGGGCGGACGAAGTCCGAGCGACGCTGAGCGATCTGGGCGCCACGGTGCGGATCCACGGCGACGATCTCGGCGTGGTCGGAGCCGCGGCGAGCGCCGCCTGGCCCGAAGCGCACCCGACCTGGGAGCTTCTCGCCTACCGCGACCCCGCGCACGGCTCGCTCCGACGCGAGATCGACGTCGGATCGGTTCAGGAGGCTCAGCGCCGGTACCCGGACCTATTCCTGTGCACCGATCCGGCGACCCGACGACTCCTCATCGCCCCGCACACGCCCTGCCCGATCCTCTTCGGGCTGCGTTCGCGTCGGCGGGGAGCGCCGCTGCGTGCCCTCGCGACGGTCCGCTCCGAGCCGGTGGAACGCTGGATGCTCTTCTGCACCAATCAAGGGACGGGCGATCACCTCCTGCGGCGTCCCGCGGCCTCCCTCGGCCCGTACGAGAGCGGACGCGTGGAAGGGCTCGTGGGGGGCGTTCCGACCACGCTGCGAGGTGGCCACGTTCGCTTTCCGATCGTGGACGCGGACGGGGCCGAACTCGTCTGCATGGCGTTCGAACCGACGAAGACCCTACCGGCGGTGGGCCGTTCGCTTCGGCCCGGCGATCGCGTAAAGGTCTGGGGTGGGCGCGCGGGCGACGCGACGTTCCGTGTCGAGGGCATCGAGATCGTCACGCGTCGCGAAGTTGCGGGGAGATCCCAAGCGCCGCGCTGCCCGGAGTGCGAGCGCCGCGCTCGCTCGCTCGGTACGGCCCGCGGCTATCGATGTCCGGGCTGCCACGCCCGCTGGCCTCCCGAAGCCGCGCGACGCGTCGTGGTCCGGCCCGAGTTCCCGGCCGGAGTCTACCATCCAACGCCGTCCGCGCGCCGGCACCTCGCCCCGCTCGGCCCCGAGACCCCACCCCCGCTTCCCAATACATAAGTACGCAGCGGCCGCTCCGCGGAGCATGCCGTTCGCTCCGCTTCGAGGGTTCCGGGACTACGTCCCTCCCGAGGCCGGCGCCCGATCGGAACTGATGCGACGGATGCGGGCGAGCGCCCGCCGGTGCGGCTTCTCCGAGCTCGAGACCCCGAGCGTCGAGCCGCTCGATCTGTACAAGGTCAAGAGCGGCGAGGAGATCACCCGGGAGGTCTGGGCGTTCCAGGACAAGGGCGGCCGCGACGTCGCGCTCGCTCCGGAGACGACCCCGTCGCTCGCCCGGATCTACGCGGAGCGGGCGAAGTCCGAACCCCTGCCCGTCAAGTGGTTCACGGTCCAGAAGCTCTGGCGCTACGAAGAGCCCCAGGCCGGGAGGACCCGGGAGTTCTCCCAGCTCAATTTCGACATCCTCGGCGTGGCGGGCGTCGAGGCCGAGGTCGAGACGCTCGCCTCGGCCGCGCTCGCTCTCGATGAAGCGGGCGCGGCCGGGCTCTACGCGTTCCGGATCAACGATCGACCCCTCGCGGAGGGGCTCGGCCGTCACTTCGGAGCCTCGGACGTGGCGGCGTACTTCCGCACCGTCGATCGCTATCGGAAGTCGTCGGCGAAGGAGTTCCTCGCGGGCCTCGAATCCGCCGGGATCCCCGCCGGCCGCACCGGCGAGCTCGCCGCCCTGTTCGGCTCGGTCGGAGCCGGCGTTCTGCCGGCGGACCTGCCCGCGTTCTTCGACCGGATCGAGGCCCTCGGACTCGAGGAGGGGGCCCGGGCCGGCGTCGCGCGGATCCGGGCGCTCATGCGACTGTGCGAGCCCGCTGGGATCGCGGACCGCGTCGTCTTCGATCCGACCGTGGTCCGGGGCCTCGCGTACTACACGAGCACGGTCTTCGAGGCATACGCGAAGGATGCGAGCCTGCGGGCCCTGTTCGGCGGGGGCCGGTACGACCGACTGATCGAGCTGTTCGGCGGGCCGGCCACTCCGGCCTGCGGGCTCGCGATCGGGGACCAGACGCTCGAGCTCCTGTTGAAGGAGCACGGCCGCTGGCCGGAAGGCGAACCCGCCCTCGACACGTACGTGGTCACGGTATCGACGGAGTTCCTGCCGGATGCGATCCGCCTCGTCCGGGAGCTCCGGCTCGCGGGGGTCTCGGCGGATACCGATCTATTGGGCCGCTCGATGTCCCGGCAGCTCAAGGAGGCGGCGCGCCAGCGTGCCCGCCGCGCTCTGATCCTCGGGCCGCAGGAGGCATCTCGTGGTGCGGTCGTGGAGCGTGACCTCGCGACGGGGGGCCAACGGGAGATCCCGCGGGACGAGGCTGCACGACCGGCGTGAGCCCCTCCAACTGATCGGCGTCCCACAGGAGGATCCCGGGGGGAGACTCGCCCTCCTCGATGTACCCGTACCAGTATACGACCGCGCCCTCTCCGAATATCTCGGTGTACGGTCCGAGCTGGCGCTTGAGGTTTTTGCGTAGCTCCACGTCGTCGCCGAAGTTCGCTTTCGATTCGATCCAGGTGATCTTTTGGCCGAGGAAGACGATCGGGTCGTCGAGGAGCGCGTCCGGGGTCTTTTGGAACTTGCCGCGAAGGTCCTTCTCCGTCCGATACCCGATCCCGTGCTTCTCGAGCCACCGGTACAGGCGATCCTCGCCCTTGATCCCTCGCTCCCGCTGGAGTTCCATCCCGCGCGGCGAGTAGATCATGTCGGCCGAGAGGAGCTCCTCGACCTCGTGCCGCAGGCGCGCGTCGGGAGCCGATTCGGGGTGCAGGAACGATCCCCATACCTGCTTGCGCGGGACCCCGAGACCCTTCATGATGATCTGGCCGGCCAGTACGGGCGGGAACCGCCACTCGTGCGAGATATCGAGCATGCTGCGGCCGCGCTTCCACTCGGAGAGCACTCGGGGGAGCTGGTGCTGGACCGGATAGAAACGGCGGGTCGCGTCCCGCGTGACCCGGTGGGTATGGATGACGAAGAGGAGCTCCTCGTCTCGATGTTCGTCGTGGGAGATGCGGTGCACGTCGTCGAGCGTCGCCAGGGCGTCATACAGGCGACGGTAGGTGGGGCGGTCCATGGGAAGCCGAAAAGTCCTCCGGACGATTCGGCCGGTCCAACCGCAGTTGAGCTTAAGGCTATGGTCGGGAGCGCCGTGCCCCGTGCGAAGGTTCGGCGTGCCCGCCCGTCGCGCTCGCATCCGTTCCCATTTTGGCCATCGGAGCGGGGACTCGCTTGTGGAGGTTCCGCTCCACTCGATCGGCGATGCCGCGCACGGTCTCCAGCGGTAGCGCGGTCTCGCGCGCAATCTCCCCGACACCCTCCCCCTGCTGCAGCGCTACGAGGATCCGGTCGATCTCGGCATACCCGAGACCGAGCTCGGCCTCGTCCGTCTGATCCGGCCAAAGGCCCGCGCTGGGGGCTCGCGCCCGGACCGGGCCGGGAAGCTCGAGCTGGGCTGCGAGGGCCCGGATCTGCGTCTTGTACAGCTCCCCGATCGGAAGCAGGTCAACGCCGCCATCCCCATGCTTCGTGAAGTATCCGAGGAGGATCTCCGACCGGTTCCCGGTGCCGAGCACCAGCCGATGCCGCTCGCGAGAGAGGGCGTAGAGCGTCGTCATCCGGATCCGGGCCTTCGTGTTGCCCCAGGTGACCCGATCTGGGATGTCGGGCAACGCCGCGCGGAAGGCGTTCTCGATGGACGTGATCACGACGGTCTGTCGTTCGATCCCGAGCGCATCCGCGTACTGCTCGGTTTCCTTTCTCAGGGCCTCCGGGAACGCCGCGTCCGGCATGAGGACTCCGAGCACGCGGTCCTTGCCGAGCGCGTCGGAAGCGAGGCGGGCCACGAGGGCGCTATCGATGCCCCCCGAGAGGCCCACGACGGCCCCTTCGATCCCCTCGCTCCGCACGTAGGATCGCAGAAAGGCATGGATCGTCGCCTCGGCATGCGGCGGCAAATCCGGCACACAGGCGCTCACGCCTCGACCCCTACCGGCTCGAGGGAGCGCACGGTCTCCCAGTTCGCCCGGCAGCCGCACTCGAGCTCTCGCAAAGGCTCGAACTCCTGGGTGAGCGAGGCGCGTTGGATCGCGGCGAGGACCCGTCGATCGCATCGACCGCAGTTGTGCGGCCCGCGCGCGAGACCGCCCGCCGTCGGGAAGGAGACGAGACGAGACGAACCGCGCCGAGCCGCCCCCTCGATCATCGACTCGACCACGCTCCACAGCCACGGCGGCCGGTAGCGCCGGCGATGGTAGAGCCACTCGACCACGGTGCCGTTCTGGATGTGGACCGGATTGATGGACAGGGCATCGAAGTGGGCCTGGGCGGCCGCGACCGATGCGACCACGTCGGCGATGGCCTCGTCCTCTCCGAGGTACGGGGGCTTGAGGAGCAGGTACGCCTTCGCCTGCATCCCCGCGGCTCGCACCCGGTCCCCCGCGGCGAAGTACTCCTCGGGCGACGAGCCCTTGTTGATGAGCCGGGAGAGCACGTCCGCGTTGGCGCTCTCCAGGCCGAGGGCCACCTCGATCTCCCCGGGGAAGACCTCGGAGAGAGGGGCGAGGACCTCCGGGGTCGTGAACTCCGGGAGCGTCTCGAACAGGAAGCGACGGGCTCTGCCGGCGAACGCGCCCAGGATGCTCCGTCGGCTCTCGGGGTCGACCTCGCGGTCATCGAGGAAGCTTCCCGAGGTGTACACCTTGACGTACGGCTCGCCTCGGTATCGGTCGATCGCAGCTTGGAGCTGGTGCGCGAGCTCGTCGGGCGTGGCCGAGCGGCCGAGCGTATCCTTTGCGTAGCCGCACATCGAGCAGCCCTTGACGTCGGCCCAGTAGCAGCCGCGCGTCTTCAGGATCAGCACGAACGCGCGGACCTCCTCACGGCCGAGGGCCTCGGCCTCCACCCATTGGTTGACGAACCGGCGGGCAGCGTCGGGCTCGGCCGGCGCCGGGCGTCGCTCGTCGGCGACCGAGCGGGCGATCGATCGCGCGCTCACGACTCCTCGACCTCGACGCCGACGTCCATCGCATCCGTCAGATGCAACGTCTCCCGGAGCGATTCGGGGGCGACGAATTCGACGACATCCTCGTAGTGGGTCCGATCCGGCCGGATGAGATGACAGGGGTGGTCGTT
Organism: Thermoplasmata archaeon; assembly: GCA_035532555.1. NCBI lineage: Archaea > Methanobacteriati > Thermoplasmatota > Thermoplasmata > Thermoplasmata archaeon. The sequence continues at coordinate 238,952 of DATKQS010000024.1, forward strand.
GAGCCGCGCCACGTAGCAGGTCGCGCCCCCGAACGTCCGGTCGCCGGCCTGGAACCCATCGATCCGGATCCCCGCCCAGTGGCGCACGAGCCCAATCTGGCGACGGGTCCCGGCTTCGATCCGAACGTTGAGCGTGCCGGGAAACGGACCGTACCCGAGGCGGGAGGGAAACTGCTGGGCGTATCCCGGCTGGGAGAGGTAGTAGCGGCCCTCCCCGAGACCGGAGGTGACTGTTCCCCGGAAGGAGATCCGGGCCGGGCCATCGAAGATGCGGTGGTAGATGTGGTACTCCGCACGCAGGGCGTCGATCCCTGCGGACGTCAGCGCGAGCTTCGGGCGTCGCCCCACCAGGGTCCGGGTGAGGTAGCCGCGCTTCTCCAACGCGACGAGGTAGCGGTCGGCGGCCTGCTGGCTCGCTCCGATCCTCTCGCCGACCTCGCGCGAGGTCAATTCGAGGGGGGCGCGGTCGGCGCCCGCGAGCCCGAGCTGCTTGAGGACGGCGAGCTCCTCTCCCTTCGAACGGAGACGAGAGCGCTCCCGATCACTCGAGGGGGTCCCTGCGCTCACGGTGCTTTCGCCGGCATCCGTCCCGGCGCGAAAAGGCTCGTCACACTAGAGCCACGAACGATCAGGCGACCGAGACGACGCGTCCGCTCCGCCGTCGTCTCCTCGGAGTGGTCCAGGACGAGATTGAGGTGCTCGTCCATGCCGAGCAGCTCGCCCGAGATGGTGCGCCCGTCCTTCAGGACGAGCGAGACGCGCTGATGGAGCGCCTGCTCCAGGACTTGGGCCGGACCGGTCGCCATCGTCGACAGGAGTGGGGGAGCTTCCTTAACCTTTCCCGGAACGCGCCCCGGCAAAGCGATATCCTGGCGTACCTCCGTCGCGCGGTATGGCCGAGAGCGTCACGACGGCGAAGGGGCTCGCCGGGGTCGTCGTCGGCTCGAGTCGGATCAGCGACGTCGGAGGCGAAACGGGGACGCTCGTCTACCGCGGCTTCAACGTACGCGAACTCGTGCCCGGAACGCCGTACGAATCCATCGTCCATCTGCTCCTGTTCGGAGATCCGCCTTCGGAGGACCCCTCCCGACGAATCTCGGAAGCGCTCGCGGCGGCCCGCACCCTGCCCCCGGCGCTCGCCGAGGCGGCGGACGCGCTCCCGGCCGGGAAGCCCCCTCTGGAAGCGATGCGGACCCTCCTGTCGATGATGGGAGATGGCACGTACGGGTACCCCCCGACGCTCGAGCAGGGGTACGAGCTCATCGCGCGGCTTCCCGTGCTGCTCACTCGATATCTACGCCGCTCGCGGGGCGAGGACCCGATCGATTCTCGGCCCGGCCTCGGTCAGGTGGCGAACTACCTCGCCATGCTGCATGGGACGGATCCGGATCCCGCCCACGTCCGAGCTCTGACAGGCTACTTCGATCTCCTCGCGGACCATGGAATGAACCCGTCGACGTTCGCCCTCACGATCGGGATATCGACCCAGACCGACCTCATCAGCGCGGCGACCGCCGCGCTCTCGGTGCTCAAGGGCCCGTTGCACGGAGGCGCTCCCAGCCTCGTCGTCCAGATGCTGGACGCCGTGGGCACCGCGGACCGCGCGGAGACCTACGTCGCAGAGCAACTCGAGCACCGTCGTCTCCTCTACGGGTTCGGCCACCGCGTGTACAAGGTCGAGGATCCTCGGGCGGTCCTGCTGCACCAACTCGCTCGGGACGTCGCCGATCCCGCGCGCGTCCATCTCGCCGAGGCGGTAGAGCGCTGCGCGCTCGAGGCGCTCCACCGGGCGCGGCCGGGGGCCCGGATCTACACGAACGTGGAGTACTACAGCGCGGTCGTGCTCGAGGCGGTGGGGATCCCGCGCGATTGCATGACCCCGACCTTCGCGCTCGCCCGAACGGCAGGCTGGGTCGCCCACGCGCTCGAGCAAGCCGCAGACAACCGGGTGATCCGTCCCGACGTTCGCTACGAGGGACCCGGGAGCGGACGGACCTGGCCGCGCCCGCGCGGCGCGGGCGAGCCATAGGGCGTCGCGCTCGGCCTACGTGGAGCCCGCGCTACCGCCCTTGTCGTCGTCGACGACTTTGAAGTCCGCGTCCACGGGGCCGTTCGCTGGGGGCTCTTCGGCCGGCGGCGCGGTGCTCGGGCCGGACTCGGTCGGGGGAGGCGGGGGTGGCGCGGTCTGGTACAGCTCCTGAGACACCTTGTGCAGCGCTCGCACGAGCTCCTCTGTCAGTTCGCGCACCCGCGCGACCGGGGTTTCGGCCGACTTCAAGGCCTCACGCACGGTGGTGATCTTCCCCCGGAGATCGCTGATCGCGGACTCGGGGATCTTGGCCTTCTGCTCCTCCAGGAGCCGTTCGGCCTCGTAGGCGAGCGACTCGGCGCGGTTGCGTGCCTCGACGCCCTCCGTGCGCTCGCGGTCCTTGCTGGCGAACTGCTCCGCCTCTCGGACCATCTTCTCGATGTCCTCCTTGCTGAGCTTGTTCGCGGCACTGATCGTAATCCCTTGCTGGCGGCCGCTCGCGAGATCCTTCGCGGAGACGTTCACGAGCCCGTTCGCGTCGATGTCGAAGGTGACCTCGACCTGGGGAACCCCGCGGGGGGCCGGCGGGATGCCCGTCAATAGGAATCGTCCGAGCGGGACGTTGTCCTCGCTCATCGGCCGCTCGCCCTGAAAGACCTTGATCTCCACCGTGGACTGGTTGTCGGCCGCGGTGCTGAACACCTGGGCCTTCCGGGAGGGGATCGTCGTGTTCCGTTCGATCAGTCGGGTGAAGACGCCCCCGAGGGTCTCTACCCCCAACGAGAGCGGGGTCACGTCGAGCAGCAAGACATCCTTGACCTCGCCGGCGAGCACACCGCCCTGGATTGCGGCGCCCGTGGCGACGCACTCCATCGGGTCGACTCCCCGCTCGATCGGCCGGCCCAGCTCGGTTTCCAGGAACCGCTGGACCACCGGCATCCGGGTCGGACCCCCGACGAGGACGATGCGATCGATCTGGTCCTTGCTCAGCTTCGCGTCCTTGAGGGCCTGTTCGACCGGGGACTTGCAGCGGGCGATGATGTCACGCACGAGCTCTTCGAGCTTGGCGCGGGTCAGTTGCAGCGCGAGGTGCTTCGGGCCCTCGTTGGTGGCGGTCAGGAAGGGCAGGTTGATCTGAGTGTCCAAGGTCGAAGAGAGCTCGATCTTGGCCTTCTCTGCGGCGTCGCGGACCCGCTGGACCGCCATCTTGTCCGAGCGAATGTCAATCCCGCTTTCCTTGCGGAACTCCACGGCGATCCAGTCGGTGATCGCCGTGTCCATGTCGGTCCCGCCGAGCTGCGTGTCGCCGCTCGTGGAGACGACCTCGAAGACTCCGTCGCCAAAGTCCATGATCGTGACATCGAGAGTCCCACCGCCGAGATCGAAGACCAGGATCTTCTGGCTCTTGCCGCTCTTGTCGAGCCCGTACGCAAGGCTCGCGGCGGTAGGCTCGTTGATGATCCGGACGACCTCGAGCCCGGCAATCGCACCGGCGTCCTTCGTCGCCTGGCGCTGGTTGTCGTTGAAGTAGGCGGGGACCGTGATGACCGCCTTGTCGACCTTCTCCCCGATGAACGCCTCGGCGTCCCGCTTGATCTTCTGGAGCAGGAAGCCCGAGAGCTGTTGCGGCGTGTACTCCTTTCCTTGGAGCCGATACTTGTAATCGGTCCCCATCTTCCGCTTGAAAGCGGTGACGGTCCCCTCAGGGTTCGAGATCGCTTGACGGCGCGCCGGCTCCCCGACGATCAACTGACCGTCCTTCGCGAACGCGACGTACGATGGAAATGCCTTTCCCCCGCCCACAGTCGTGCCCTCGGCGCTCGGGATTATCACCGGCCGTCCGCCTTCCAACATGGCGGCGGCCGAGTTGCTGGTCCCTAGATCGATTCCGATGATTTTTGACATAACGTGCTCCTTCGATGGTCCTCGGGAGGCGTCCCTAGGTTATCGCGAATAAAATGTAAGCTCTATTATATAAAAGAACCTAGCTTCAACGGTTGGTGTAGTGTACAGGAATTAGTTCCCTTACGCGATCGGCGGCGTCGCATCATGCGGCCTCCGGAATTTGATCGATCGCCCGCATATGGAGGCCGAGGAGGCTCTCCGGGGGGAGCTTCCGCTGGAAGGCTTCCCGGGGCGTC